>NZ_JUOS01000115.1 GCF_001075875.1 Streptococcus oralis | reverse complement strand
TACCAGCCAGCGCCTAAAGACGCTGGCTTTCACGTTGTTCAAGCCTCATTGCTCTTGACTTCTTAAAGAGGCGTGAGTATTACTTACTACTGTCCCTAAAGGGATCCTCATATTCTTTCACACTTAATTTATCTAGTGCTATATCATGTTTTTCCTGTTCTTGGATATATTTCTTAATTGTGGCTTCATTGAGTCCAACCGTACTCACATAATAACCTTCTGCCCAAAAATGCCGATTCCCAAACTTGTACTTGAGATTTGCGTGTTTGTCAAACATCATGAGTGCACTTTTGCCTTTTAAATAACCCATGAAACTTGAAACACTTATCCTTGGTGGAATACTTACTAACATATGTACATGATCTGGCATCAAGTGTCCTTCGATAATTTCAACACCTTTATAACTACACAAGCGATGAAATATTTCACCTAAACTACTTCGATATTGATTATAGATCACTTTTCGTCTATACTTAGGGGTGAACACAATGTGATAGAACAGTGCCACTTTGTGTGCGATAAACTATGAGCCTTTTGTGCCATATTTTTCTCCTTTCGCTTTACATTTGGCTTGAACACCTTTATTGTATCGCGTTTGGAGTTTTTGTGGTATAACCTTCGACGCGCACCCGCATAGCGGGTGGTTTATTTGTCTCGCACCTAACGGAGCGAGACGGACTGAAAGTCACATAAATGCAAAAAGGCAGGAGCCAAAAATGGCTCTTGCCTTTTAATACTATTATCTTGTCAGACAGTAATTTAGAAGTTCAACTTACTCTTCTTTTTTCTTTTGTGCGAGAAGTCCAAAACCACCTAGAACTCCAACTAAGCCAAGAGCAAGGAGATTCGCATCTGCTCCTTCACCTGTACTTGGAAGTTGTGTTCCTTCAGGTTTTTCAGCTTGTGCTTCTGCTTTTGCTGGTTCCTGCTTAGCTGCTTGTGCTACTGGAGCAGGTGCAAGAGGTTTGTTATCTTGGGTATCCACTTTTGGCCCAATCTCAACAATCTCAGTAACAGTTTCTTTGACAAGTTCTGTACCCTTAAGACTGCGGTTGCCTTCTGCATCAACTTCTACAAGATTTCTACGAAGTCCTTCCATTCCAGCTTGAACTAGACGGCGTTCACCTGCTTGAAGGCTAGGATTTGCTCGTTCTTCATGGCCGTATGCAACTTTTTCTTCTTCAATCACCACTGCTGGATTGCTAATTGTCAAATCTTTGACTCCGTCTAGTGGCTGAACACGGCTTTCTACTTTGGTACCAACTTCAGTAATCTCAGTCACTGCTTCCTTGACTACCTCTGTCTGAAGAAGTGTGCGACTCCCCTTAGCATCTACCTCAATCAAGTGACGGATTTGGCCAGCCTCACCTGCTTGAACCAGACGGCGTTCACCCAGTAAAAGATCTGCTGTCGGACGCTCTTGGTGTTTGAAGGCTAGGGCTTCTTCCTTCACTTCCAATTCTGGTTTTTCGAGAACAAGATCTCCAGAACCGTCAAGCGGTTGAGTGCTACTTTCAATCTTAGTACCAACCTCAGTAATCTCTGCCACGGCTTCCTTGACGACTTCTGTCTGAAGAAGAGTACGGTTGCCTTTGGCATCCACTTTAATCAAGTGACGGATTTGTCCTTCTGCTCCCGCCTGAACAAGACGTCGTTCACCCAATAAGAGGTCTCCTGACGGACGTTCTTGACGCTCGAATGCTTGAGCTTCTGTTTCAACCACTAACTCAGGTAGTGCTTCAACTGTTGGCGCAGTTTCGCCTTCTTCTAAGCTGCCTACATGATGGCTTTCTTTAACAAGGAGTTTTTTATTGAGTTCTTCCTTCATCCTTGCAAAAGCTTCTGGAGTTGGTGTTTGTGAAGATAATAAAGCTTCAGCTTGCGCAATCAACTCAGATTGAGGATCTTTTTCAAGGACAGATTCGAGCAAGCTTTCCAATTCTTCTCTAGCAATTTGATAACGTTGATTGCCATCCAATTCAGTACCAGCTTGTTTCAAGTCATTCAAGGCTTGGTTGACTGCTTCTTGACTAGCATCATGATTTTCTAAGATTGCTTTCGCTGCTTCAATCTTCTCAACTAGAGCTGCTTGTTTTGCTACATCCGCAAATGTATAAGCTATTGTTTCTTTGTGTCCTTGAGCAGATGTGATTTCTTGTTTCAGATATTCGTCGTTAATGGCTGCCTTAGGTGATACTAGAACATCAAATTCGACAGTTTGTCCTTGATAGTGCAACTGGAGTTTTTGACGGCCTGCTTTTTGAGAATCATAGCCTGTAATTTCGACTCCTTGGTCTGTAAAGCTATGTTCTGTCTCCGTTTCATCATCATACAAGACCTTGAAGCGTCCCTCTGATAAGTCAAGAGTATCGCCTACCAAGTAGTCAATTTTCGGTTGCTTGCTAATATACAAGGCTGCGACTTCTTTTGGACCAGCTTCTTCACCTGTCACTTGAACCTTAAAGCTTCCTGCAACTGGAAGACCAAGATAGGCTACTGTCAACTCTTGTTCGCCATGGTGGTGAGCATCGTAGCCGTTGACTACAACACCTGCATGGCTAAGGTTAATGACCTCATCTGCTTCTTCACCCTCGTATTTGACACGAAGAAGACCACCTTTGAGATTCAATTCCTCACCATCTTGGTAACTTGTCTTTTTAGGTGCCACTTCTAGACTGACAGCCTTAATCTTTCTTTCATCCTGAGGAATCGTTACAGCAAGAGTATTACTGATTTCTTTACCTGGCAATTGTGTACGATAGTAAAGAAGGTTTGGACGTTTTTCAAAGCTCAATGGATCTGTCGCCAAGTCCCCTCCAACTGCTGTATTTAAGGTAGCGATTGGAGTTTGTGAATCTGCCTTGTCATAAACTGTGATGGTAGCTCCAGCAGGAACTTCTGAGAATCCAAGCTGAATCTTATTGTCCGTTAGGACACGCGCCGCCACCTTCGCCATTGGAATGTTTTGGCTCTCCGTATCAAGAGCTTCGTACATCTTCCAGTTGTAGATACGAATGGCTTTCCATGGTGTTCCATTGTCAGATGTGATAACATTCAAGCGCCAGTCTTGCGCAGTGATTGGGCTATCAAGGGTAATATCTGAAACATGAGCTTTATTTCCACGAACAGCCTTAGCTAGTTTCCATTCTCCAGCTTCATCCTTGTAGTAGAGGTCGAAGTCCTTAGTATTCATCAAGCCGTCATTTACAGATTCTCCACCAGCACCGGCATGGTCCATGACCCATCTAACGACACGGCGTGGTTGTGTCAAACGGATATCAACGCTACCACTCAACTGAGCAGAAGACCATTTATCAGATAGGCTGGTGATGGTCCCATTCAACATACCTTCAATGCCTTCTCCACCTTCTGTATTTGGGAAGGTACTTCCGATAACAGTCGCTCCTGGAACGATATTTTCTGCTAGCGGTCTTGGAAGACTTGTGTCTTGGACAGTCATTCCCCAGTCAAAGTTTGTGGTTGCTGCTTCAGAACGAAGGCCATTCTTACCAACTGCGACAACCTTCAACTCTTGACTAGTGCCAGTTGCACTAGCTGAACGGCTAACTTTTGGAAGATAAATCGTAGTAGCAGATGAACCAGTCAATAGACGCCAAGCATCGCCATCCTTTTCATAAACTTCATAGAAGTCAGCATCTTTGTTACCTGTAAATTGAACAATAGCTTCCGCTTCTTGGGCATTTTTGAGAGATTGCTTGGCTACTTTAAGAGCTGTTGGTGCTTGAGGAGCCTCTTGATTATCTGTTACAGTCAACTCACCCAAATTGAATTGGTAATCCTTAAGAGCAGCAGTATTTTCGAAAGTAAGTTTGATACCGTAAATGGTCTGACCTGCCAAGGCACTCAAGTCAAATTCGTCTTTTGTCCAGTCGTCAGATAGAGTCAGCTCTTTACGAGCATTCTCGCCACCATAGGTATAGTTTTTCTGAGTCGCAAACTCTACATAGACCTTGCTTCCCTTACCACCTTTATGGGCAACACGAAGTTTTGTTTTATCTGTTACTTCGAGTTTTGTAGAGTAAAGACGAACATCTTGGTTGGTATTTTCAGCTAAATTACCCGCAAATTTAAGTGAGTTACCACCATTGTAGGCATCTTCAAAGTCATAGTCAGCTTGGAGTTTAGCTCCTGATGATGTTTGCCACCAGCGCCATGTAGGCAAGATCCCTGATACAGAACGATAGTTCCATTCAGAATCCTTAGAAACTTTACCGTCTACAAACCACTTCTTCCCATGTCCGGTGTTAAAGGATGTTGTAAAGGTACGTCCTACTGCTGGTGTGCGGTCAGCTACGAGGTTAGCAATCCCGTACCAGTCCTTGTCATCTGGTTTTTGGCCAGTTGGATCTCCTTGGTAACCTGTGAAGAAGATATTTTCATTCTTATGATAGTCTTCACCTGTTTTCCCAAGACTCGTGATAGTATCTGGGGCAAAAAGTCCAAGTGATAAGCGAAGTTTGCCATTCTCATCAAAAAGGGCATCCCATTTCACTTTTGTCTTGTAAGAACCACCTTGTTGCAATTCCAAACCTGCAAAAACATCATACTGACTGCGTTCTAGCCATTTGGCCATAGCTACAGAGTAATCATTTTTCTCTTTAGTCCAGTTAAAGTTGGCAAAGAAGTGATCTGCAGGAACCTTGTCTCCCTCTTTTTGCATGAATGGATAGTTGTATTCACCAAGTCCATCTTCATGATAACGACCATATTCATAGGTCATGGCATCGTACCAAGAATATTTCACTGGATGATTGACTTGAGCCGCATATTCCTTGGTATAAAGCATGAAATCACGCATTTTCTTACCAAGAGGTGTTACGATATCACCTGTTGTTTCTTGGTTGATAAAGTAGCCGTCAAATCCATAGTATTTAGCCAAATCAACCAACTTGCGAGCGATAGGGAATGTTCCGTCTTCGTCTTGTTGAAGGGCTGCAGCGAATTTTTCTTGGTCTGCAATACTGTTAGACCAGTTGAAGAATAGAGTACCTAATACTGGGACACCATTACGGTGACCAGCATCAATCACGTCTGGAGTTGGAACGAGCCCTTCCCAGAAGACCATTGAATTCAAGTATTGCCAGTAGTCAAAGGCATAGGCTTTAAACTCTTCACCACCTACAGAAGCATGGTCTTTAGCCTTAGAGTTAGTGTTAGCAAGGGCTTCAACCTTGGCATCCTTATTAGCTTTTTCATTGACAACATGTCCACGATAGCGCTTGGCTAGTTCTACTGAAGATCGGTTAATAGCATCGTCTTCACGGGCACCTGGTTCCCATTTCAACAAATCTTCCCAGGTGTCAAACTTAATTTCTTTTGGTCGAAGACTTTTTTCTTCTTTCTTAGGAACGTCAGCGACAGTAGCTTTTTCTTCTGGCTTATTTTCTGTAGTAGCAGGCGCTTCTTCCACCTTAGGAGTTTCAGCAGCTGGACTAGTGGCTTCCTTATCACCTGTAGTTAATTGATCCAAGGTTGGTTTTTCTTCTGAAGCTGGTTGCTCACTTGCCTTGTCTTCTCTTGCTTCTAGCTCTTTCAATACTTCTGGTGCTGGTGTAGTTGCTTCTGCTGGAGTAGTGGTTGACGGTTGCTCTGAAGCTACTGCTGTAGTTGTTGTCCCATTTTCTGGAACGACAGACTCTTCAGCCAAAGCTGGACCTGCAAATAGAACTGAACCAATCATCAATGAGCAGGCACCCACTGACAATTTTCGAATACTATAGCGACAACGTTTTTCAAAAAATGGATTCTTCATCTTTTTCTCCTTTGACTTTTCCTTGAAAGTAAGCGCTTTATTTTGAATTAAAAAAGTAGCTGTTCCAAAAATACACAGAACAGGTCATTTTTATTTTACGATATTTAGAAAAAGAGTCAACACTAGCCCTTCAAGAACTATAAAGAAGTGAAGAATTAATATAAATTAGACAATCATCTGCCATTTTTCGAATTAAAACAACATTTTTCTCAAAAAAAGAGCATTTACTACTTGTTAGATTTACTTTTATCCTTTAAAATAGAATGGGAGAAATTCCGCGATTATTTTTCGGAGGAAAAAGAAAATGTCCATTAATTGGCAGGAAATTATTTTTCACTTTTTAGGTGGTCTGGGACTGTTTTTGTATAGTATCAAGACCATGGGAGACGGTTTGCAACAAGCTGCTGGAGACCGCCTTCGTTATTACATTGACAAATACACAAGTAATCCCTTCTTAGGGGTCTTAGTGGGGATTGTCGTCACTGCCCTCATCCAGTCAAGTACAGGTGTAACGGTTATTACGGTTGGACTGGTTAGTGCTAGTCTCCTCACCCTTAGACAGGCCATCGGGATTATCATGGGAGCCAATATTGGAACGACCGTAACGTCCTTCATCATCGGTTTCAAACTTGGCGAGTATGCCCTTCCCTTGATTTTCCTTGGAACCATGTTCTTATTCTTTACAAAAAACCGTACTGCAAATAATATTGGACGTATCCTTTTTGGTGTGGGTGGTATCTTCTATGCCCTTAACCTCATTAGTGCTGGGATGAGCCCTCTTAAAGACTTGCCTCAGTTCAAGGAATACATGGTTACCTTGGGTCAAAATCCTATCTTGGGAGTTGTGGCTGGTGCTGTCATTACCGTTCTGATTCAGGCATCTTCTGCAACCATCGGGATCCTACAAGGTCTTTATGCAGGTGGATTCCTCGACCTCAAAGGTTCACTACCAGTCCTATTCGGAGATAATATCGGTACAACCTTAACAGTTATCATCGCAGCAGCCGGAGCAAACATCTCTGCTAAACGAGTTGCAGCAACACACGTTACCTTTAACGTTTTAGGAACCATCCTCTGCTTAATCTTGTTAGGCCCATTCACTTCGATGATCGAGTACTTCCAGGCACTACTTCACCTCTCACCTGAGATGACGATTGCCTTCTCACACGGTGCCTTTAACGTAAGTAACACCATTGTACAATTCCCATTCATCGGTGCTTTGGCTTACTTTGTTACTAAGCTAATCCCTGGTGAAGACGAAGTTGTTAAATACGAACCTCTTTACCTGGATGAACAACTCATCAAGCAAGCTCCTTCTATCGCCCTAGGAAATGCCAAGAAAGAACTCTTGCACCTAGGAAACTATGCTGTAAAAGCATTCGATCTTTCTTACGACTACATTATCAATTCTAACGAAAAAGTAGCTGAAAAAGGACACAAGACTGAAGAAGCTATCAACACAATCGACGAGAAATTAACACGTTACCTCATTAGTCTATCTAGTGAAGCATTGAGCCAAAAAGAGAGTGAAGTCTTAACCAACATCCTTGACTCTTCTCGAGACTTGGAACGTATCGGTGACCACGCTGAAGCTTTGATTAATCTTAACGACTACTTGCAACGCAAGAATGTTCAATTCTCTAACTCAGCCCTAGAAGAGTTGGAAGAGATTTACCGTCAAACAAGCGATTTCGTTAAAGACGCTCTTGAAAGTGTTGAAAACAATGACCTTGAAAAAGCTCAAGCTCTTATTGAACGCCATGAAGCCATCAACAAGATGGAACGTGTCCTTCGTAAGACTCACATCAAGCGCCTAAACAATGGTGAATGTTCTACCCAAGCAGGTGTCAACTTTATCGACATCATTTCACACTATACTCGTGTGTCAGACCACGCTATGAACCTTGCTGAAAAGGTTTTGGCTGAACAAATTTAATATAAAAAAATGAGTCTGAGACAAAATAGTTCTCAGTCACAAAAAAGCTAGAGATTTCCAATTGTGGAACTCTAGCTTTTAATTTTGACTCATTCTCTTATTGTATTTTAGGAGATTATTGGCCATAAGTACCAATCCCATTTCAATTCTCACTTGACGCTTGCCTATCAGGTTACATCTCTTGTAACCCAAACAAGCCTTTATCTGCCCAAAGACAGGTTCCACATCAATCCTGCGTTTAGCGAAAATCTGTCTACCCTCGGGTGATAAAAGCGCATGACATTCTTTAGTTTTTAAGTGCTGATAGCGTTCGTTCATATACAGTCCCTTTTGAGGAGCTGATTCAGGTTCATCAGCGTAGTAAACCTTGATTTCCTGTTGAAAGTCCGTCTGTGTTTTCTGATGTTTGGTATGGTGAAAACGATAGCACCAGCCGTCAGGATGAATATAGCTATCCTCCTTGTCATTGTAGTGTCAATTCCCTAAATTTCTAGCCGACTGTGTATACCCTTTCTTCTGTTCCTTGTCAAATATGGCATATTTAATCAGATGATTCACCCCCTTTTCATCTAAACGAAGGAGGTTCTCTTCACTTCCATATCCAGCATCTGCGACAACTCTCTTTACATCATGCAGATAGGTTTCAAGGAATGGCAGAAGAGTTTTAGTGTCAGTCGGATTTGAGAAGATATCATAGTGAAGCACAAATTGGTTTTCAGTAGCGATTTGAAGATTATAAGCAGCCTTGAGTTGACCATTTTTCATATGGTCTTCTTTCATCCGCATAAAAGTGGCATCTGTATCGGTTTTGGAAAAGCTGTTACGCCCTTCAAATGTCTCTTGATACTTCTCATATTTTTCAGCACGTACTGAAAAATCCTCCTTGACTTTACGCAGGACTTTGCTTGAGTTTACGACGCTGGGTTTTACGTTCATCCTTCCCTTTAACGGGTGTCTCCTCAATGTATTGGTTCAGTTTTCTCAATTCTTATTCAAGGACTTGAGCGAATGCAAGCAACTGCTCTGAGGAGATAGTCTCTTCTTCATCCAGCTTAATGGCCTGATGGATAAGGGGAGTGATTTCTTCTTGAAAATAGATCTGTATCTGTTCTTGAAGTTTGGCTGAAAACTTGTCGGCTACCTTTTCCCACACGAAACTATATTTGTTGGCATTAGCTTCAATCTTAGTCCCATCAATAAACAAGCAATCTAGGGTTACTAACTCTTCCATTTTTAAACGAAGATTGAGATCAATAAAAAAATCACGAATGAGTTCTTCCATCCCTTCAGCGACACGAAAACGATTGATGGTGCGATAGCTGATAACTAACTGTCCTGTTAGATACTGCATAGCCAGATTTTCAATCATCATTTTTTCAATTTTTCGCCCAGAGAAAATCCCTTGTGAATAGGCAAATAGAAGAGTAGATACAAGCATTTTAGGGTGATAAGACGGGCGACCAAAGGCATGATAGAAGGCATGGAAATGACTATCCTCCAAGGTATTCACAACTTTTTCAATAGTAAAACAAGATGGTCTTGTGGCAAGAAAGAACTAATTTCTAGAGGTAAAGTTGTTTGATTTGTGTTATAGTGAATATGCATGAGATAGCCTTTCTAAATGGTTTTTGTGCAATTCTATTTTACCAAGACTATCGCAACCATGCAAAAAGCAACGGAACAAAACCGTTGCTTTTTTTGATAGAATCGAGACACTATTGTCCCAAACTCAAGTATAAAGAATTATTTAGCTTCAAATCCTTCAGCAACTGCGTCCGCAAAGTTTTCTTCTACGATGCTTGCACAGTGGTCACAGATAACTGCGTGGTAGCTGCGTTCTGCTGTTGTTGGGTCGATACGACGGCAACGGTCACATACTTCACCTGCAGCACGTTCAACTGTGAAGGCTACATCTTCAAAGCTAACGGCAGCTTCCGGAGCTGGTCCTTCTGCGATGGTCAAGTCTGACACGATTAAAAGTTGAGCTACATTGCTATTTACTGCTTCGAGTAGAGTTTTCACAACTTCATTTGGATAAACTGTCAAGTGAGCTTCAAGTGATTTACCGATTACTTTGGCATTACGAGCCTCTTCCAAGGCTTTTTGAGCTTGTCCACGGAAGTCCATAAAGGCAGCCCATGTATCTAAGATTTCTTCTTGGTTAGCAAAAGTTTCTGCTTCTGGCAATTCTGACAATTGAACGAAGTCTTCTGTTTCAAACTCAAGGTATGACCAGATTTCTTCCGCAGTGTGAGGAAGGATTGGTGTCAAGAGTTTCGTAATTTTGACAAGAATGTCATAGAAGACAGTCTGCATTTGACGGCGTTCCAATGATTTGGCACCTTCGATATAAACAACATCTTTGGCAAAATCAAGGTAGAAGGCTGACAAGTCAACGTTGATAAAGTTCACCAAGGCCTTGTAGATTGTCAAGAATTCAAAGTTTGCGTAAGCATCACGAATGGTCTTAACAAGCTGGTTAAAGCGAATCGTCATGTACTTATCAACTGAACGAAGCTCATCGTAAGCTACTGCATCCTCAGCTGGGTTAAAGTCAGATGTATTAGCAATCAAGAAACGAAGAGTGTTACGGATTTTACGGTAAGATTCCGATACTTGGCTAAGGATATCCATTGAGATACGAACGTCATTGCTAGTATCTACACTTGTTACCCAAAGACGAAGAATTTCAGCGCCAAATTGTTTCTCAACATCGCTAGGCAAAATAGTATTTCCAAGAGATTTAGACATCTTCTCATCTTTACCATCAAGGGTAAAACCTTGTGACAAGATTTGTTTGTAAGGTGCTACACCATGGTTGGCAACAGATGTGATAAGTGATGAGTTGAACCAACCACGGTATTGGTCAGAACCTTCAAGGTAAAGGTCAGCTGGATAAGTCAGATTTGGACGATTTACCAAAACACCATTCCATGATGAACCTGAGTCAAACCAAACGTCCATGATGTCTGTTTCTTTCTTGAACTCACCATTTGGCGAACCTGGATGTGTAAATCCTTCTGGCAAGAGGTCTTTAGCATCACGTTCCCACCAGATGATGGAACCATGCTCTTCAAAGAGTTGAGCTACATGCTCAATGGTTTCAGCTGTCATGATTGGTGTGCCGTCTTCAGCATAGAAGATCGGAAGTGGAACACCCCAAGCACGTTGACGAGAGATAACCCAGTCACCACGGTCACGAATCATGTTGTAAAGACGGACTTTACCCCATTCTGAATGGAATTTTACTTTTTCAATTTCGTCCAAGATTTCTTGGCGGAATTTAGATACAGAAGCAAACCATTGAGGCACTGCACGCCAGATGATTGGTTTTTTCGTACGCCAGTCAAATGGGTATGAGTGAGAGATTTCTTCTTGAGCAAGAAGGAGGTTGCCTAGTTTCTCGATAACAGTTGGAACCACCTTGTCATAGAATTGACCTTCGAACTCAGCGCCAGCATTAGCCATCATGATTCCGCGTTCGTTAACTGTCACAGCAACTTCAAGACCATTAGCCACACCAACATTGTAGTCGTCCTCACCAAAACCAGGAGCTGTATGGACAATACCTGTACCAGAGTCTGTTGTAACGTGGTCACCAAGGATAACGAGTTCATCTACTGCAGTATCCCATGGGTGTTCTGTCACGATATGGTTCAATTCTTGACCACGGTAAGTTGCCAACACTTGAACATCAGCCCAACCAAATTTCTCGGACAAGCTGTTCAACAATTCAGCAGCAACCACAAACTTACGAGTTTCACCAGCAGGTTGAACCAAAACGTAATCAATATCCGCACCAACAGTCAAACCACGAGAAGCAGTGATAGTAAATGGAGTTGTTGTCCAAACAACGATGTAAGTATCAGTGTCTAACACACCTTTGCCATCCTTGACCTTATTGGCATAGTAAAGTGATGTTGATACCAAATCGTGGTATTCAATCTCTGCTTCAGCAAGAGCTGACTCAGATGACCATGACCAGTAAACTGGCTTGGCACCACGGTAGATATAGCCCTTGTTAGCCATCTCACCGAAGACACGAATTTGCGCTGCTTCATAGTCAGGGGTCAAAGTTACATATGGATTTTCCCAGTCACCAGAAACACCTAAACGTTTGAAGTCTTCGCGTTGTTTATCTACTTGAGAAAGAGCGTATTCACGGCAAAGTTTCAAGTATTCAACCAAGTCCATCTCTTTACGTTTGACACCTTGTTTTGCCAAAACTTGCTCGATTGGTAGTCCGTGTGTATCCCAACCCGGGATGTATGGTGCGTAAAATCCTGACATAGACTTAGAACGAACAATGATATCTTTTGAAATCTTGTTCATAGCATGACCAACGTGGATATTTCCGTTAGCGTATGGAGGGCCATCATGAAGAGTGAAATGAGGTTTTCCCTCATTTAATTCTTGACGGCGTTGGTACAATTTTGCTTCTTCCCATTCTTTTTGCCAAACTGGCTCTTTGGTTGGAAGACCTGCACGCATTGGGAAGTCAGTTTTCCCAAGATTTAAAGTTTCTTTGAGTTTCATGATATCTCCTTTTTTATATAGACAAAATAAAAACCACGACTCGCTAAAAAGGACGAAAATCGTGGTACCACCTTTGTTCGGAAAAAGAACTAGTCTTTCTCCCTCTTTTCCCGTAACGTGGGAAACGTCAAATCCTACTAACTTCAGACTTGATAACTTGAGAGGATAATCTAATCAACAGGGATTGTAGGACTTCCACCGTCGCCTACTCGCTGTAAATATGTTTGGTTAGATCTTGTTCTCAGATTTTCTTTCTTATAAAAGATCAATAGATTCTGTCAAGGGTGCTGGTTGAGAATCTTGGTTTGAAGAAACGACTCCTTCTACTACTGAACTAGCAGTATCTGGAACTGTTTCTTTTTGTGATTCAGCCAATTCTCGATTAGCTGCTTCAATGCGAGCTTGGAGCTCTGCTACTTCCTCTGGTGAAAACTGACGAGTCATGTCAATTGGTTCTTCATCATGATATCCAGTTACATCTTCACCCAAAACTTCTCCGACAACTTCTTTAAAAGCTTCGTCACTTGTTTGAAGGTAAGTTGCTGTCGGACGCAAAATTTCTTCCCAGTCAGAAGAGTCTACAATGGCCAATTGACTCTCAATCGTAGATTTCAAACGTTGATGGAAGACACGGCTCTTATTCTTTAATTCTTCTGTCTCTACTGCAACCTTCTTAGCATTATCTGTAGCTTGACGCAAGATTTCATTAGCCTTATACTTAGCTTCATCAAGCAGACGCTGAGCATCTTGTTCAGCCTGTTTAAGGATATTTTGAGAGCGTTCATTAGCAGCTTGTTTGACACGTTCTGCAGTATCTTGAGCAATCAATACAGACTGGCTCAATGACTCCTTAATCTCATCAAAATAAGACAAACGTTCCTCTAAATTTTTAATGTGTTGCTCTTTTTCATGGTTACTACGAACAAGCGTTTCATAATCACGAACAACAATATCTAGAAATTCATCAACTTCTTCAGGATTAAAACCTCTGAATTTGGTACTAAAGGTTTTATCCTTGATTTCTAACGATGTAATTGGCATATTTTCCCCTCACTTACTTAATAAAAAATAGAATCATTCAATGGTTCTGGTTCTTGCTCGCTTGTCACTGTTCTTTTAGGAAAATCATCAGTAAAAGACGAAAGACGTTCTTCTAATCTTTTGATATAGACTTCAGTTTCATCCTTGTAACGGACAAGTTCCTCATAGTCAAAATAAATCTTATCCAAAAATTCGTCAACTTCTTCCTTATTATAGCCTCTGAATTTAATGGAGAAAGCTTTATCAATAATTTCTTGTGGTGTAATCGACATTTTTCTTCTCACTTACTTAGTAGTAATTGGACTGTTATTTTTTTCTTATCTTTTTTGGTTTGACCATTTTCTTTGAGTAAGATAATCCGTCCAAAACGTCTGACACTTACTAAATCACCTAATTTAACTTGGTAGTCAGATTTTTCAACCAGATGGTAATTTACCTGAACATATTTTCTTTCTAATAAATCAGCCGTCTGCGAGCGAGACAATTTCAGAACATTTGACAAGAAAGCATCCAAGCGCATACTCGGAACTAAAACTTCCTTTTCCTGATAATCACTCACGGCTTCTACCAATTCTTCAAAAGATACGACTTCTAGTTTAACAGGTAATCTAGCAATCTTTTGAATCCCATCTTGAAAGAGAGAAGTGAATCTTTGGTCCACAATGATTTGGGCTCTATTCTCCGTAACTAAAATATCACCAAACAATTTGCGATCAATTCCCAATCGATTCAGAACAGTTCCTAAAATCTTGGCATGTGTCAATTGGTCGAACTTACTAGAATAAACAATCTCAAGCAATTCCATTTCAAAATCCATCAAAGTCGGTATGAAATAATCTGGTGTAAGAAGCACACGACTATACTCGCTAGCTACAAAATCGTTGCTTGAAAAAACTTGAATTCCTTGATGATTCCCCAATGTCTTTAAAATAAAGACCTGATGGGGGTTGATAAAGGGAGTTAGGATGGGAGCGTAGTGCTCTTCTACCTGCCTAAGCCACTCCAATCCCTTATCAATGAAAGGAATATCCTCGACTGAGAAATGCTGATAAATATCTTTTCTCATGCTAGTATTAAAAGAAAACGGATTAGATAGTTACCGACTAAATGAACTAAAATGACAGCCACCCAAACTGTAAAATCAAAACCACCAACCCTTAGTGGCAAACGTCTCAAGGGTTGAAGGATCGGTTTGACTAAGCTAGTTAACAAACGACCTAGTGCTGTATCATAGGCATTGGGTAACCAAGATAATAGAGCAAAAGCTACAAGTATCCATGAATAGATAGTTGCAGCATTCTGTATTAAACGAATTAGAAAAATCATTACTTCACTCGATTTCTCTTCATATCAAAATCAAACTCTTCACCGTGAGAACCATCAGGCAAGCGAATGTCTTCAATATTAACCACAACTCCTACTGGTGTCAAAAGATACATAGTATTTGCAACTTTTCTCAATTCACCAGCTAGCACATGACGAGCTCCATCCAAGTAATCTAGACAGCGGCGTGCTTGTACTTCAGTCATGTATTGGAAGTCAATGAGAATACTTTCGTTACCTGCCAACAAATCAACGATATCTGTTGCATCTTCGTAGCGACGAGGATAACGAACATCAATAGTTACCTTTTCTGTGCTACGATGGCTCTGCATCGCCAACTCTTGCTGACGAGCATGAAGGCGCGTAATATTTTTCTCTTTAGAATTCACTTGTGAAGATTGTGGTAACTGTTGAGCTCGTGGAAGTTCTTCCTTTGGAGCCGAAACTGAAGTTAAGGTTTGTTCAGACTTTAATTCAGCAACGCTTGGTGCCACCTCTTCTCCATCTTCAGTGAAATAATCTATAAACTTATCAAATTTATCTTTTAGTGACATGGTTATTTCCTATTTAAAAAATGCTGTACCGATTCGAACGAAAGTTGAACCACATTGAATCGCTTCTTTGAAGTCTCGACTCATACCCATACTTAGTTCGGTCATCGGCATATTAGGGAGATGTTTTTCTTGAATGGTTTTTTGCAATTCTTGCGTTTCTTTAAATATGTCTAGTAACTCTTGACTAGTTGCTTCAAATGGAGCCATGGTCATCAGACCTACATACTCAATCTGGTCTAATTCTGAAAGTTTTGGTAAGAGGGCTAACAATTCTTCTTTCGAAAAACCATGCTTACTTTCTTCCTTAGAAATATTTACTTGCAAAAAGCACTTAATCTTGTGGTCCGCTCGTTTTTGAATTTCCTGAGCTAGCTTTAAGGAATCTAAAGCATGAAAATAATCCACATAAGAAATCACTTCCTTGACTTTACGTCTCTGTAAGGTTCCAATCAAATGCCAGATAAGATTCTTATCACTTAGAGCATGATACTTGTCAAGAAATTTATCAACACGGTTCTCACCAATGTGTTGCACTCCTTGCGAAACCAAAGCTGAGGCTGTTTCAACATCTACATATTTGGTCACCGCAATCACAGAAACCGAATCGTTTTCACGACCGGCTTCCTGAACTGCATTCGATATCTGTTGAAAAACAAGGTTCGTATTTTCTTTTAAATTCATCTTCATTAACGATTTTTAAAGAATGGTGGTGTTTCCAACTCATCTTCATCTGTTGCCGCTGGAACTTCAAAGCGTTCCACTGGAGAAACAACTGGTTCTCCTTGACGAACAATGGCATCGCGTCTCAAGTCCCAGTCACCAAAGGCCGATGTCTTTGGCGCTTCTTGACGGCGATAACTTGGAGTTGGAATTTCTGCTGTATCAGCCATATCAAAATTACGGTCAAAAGTTTGTACATGGCTAGTTCGAGCAGGTTCACGATGTGTTGCTTGACGTGGTTGAGCAGTTACAACTTTCTCAACTTTATCCTGACGTACTCCTGTTGCAACAACAGTCACGCGGATTTCGTCTTTCATTGTCTCATCGATAGATGTTCCAAGCCAGATGTTAACACCATGACCAGCTGCTTGGTTCACAATTTCTGATGCTTCTTCAGCTTCAATCAAAGTCAAGTCCAAGCCACCCGTTACGTTGACAATCACATCTTCTGCTCCATCGATAGTTGTTTCAAGAAGTGGTGAGTAGATTGCTTTACGAGCAGCTTCTACAACACGTTCTTCACCGCTACCGATACCAATACCCATGAGGGCATTACCTTTGTTGGCCATAACCGTCTTAACGTCTGCAAAGTCCAAGTTGATCAAACCAGGATTTGTAATCAAATCTGTAATCCCTTGTACACCTTGACGAAGAACGTTGTCAGCTTCACTCAATGCTTCAAGAAGTGGAGTCTTCTTGTCAACGATTTCTAGCAAGTTGTTGTTTGAGATAATCAAGAGTGTATCAACATGCTCACGAAGTTCGTTAATTCCTTCGATGGCAAATTGTCCACGTTTGCTTCCTTCAAAACCAAATGGACGAGTTACAACACCGACTGTCAAAGCACCAAGACTTTTTGCAATACGAGCGATAACTGGTGCAGCACCTGTACCAGAACCACCACCCATACCAGCAGTGATGAAGACCATGTCAGCACCGCTGATTGCTTCTGTCAATACTTCTTCGCTTTCTTCTGCAGCTTTACGACCAACTTCAGGTTGTCCTCCTGCACCAAGTCCGCGAGTCAATTTAGGGCCGAGCTGAATAACTGTCTCAGCTTTTGTACTGCTCAAAGCTTGTACATCTGTGTTGGCTGCGATAAATTCAACGCCAGAAACGCCTTCGTCAACCATACGGTTGATGGCATTTCCACCACCACCGCCGACACCGATTACTTTAATGACTGCACCTTGTGCTGCTGCTGTATCAAATGAAAATGTCATATTTATATTCCTCTATTTTATTCGTCAAACATGCTTCCAATCAAGCTACGGAAACGATCCGTTAATTTACCTTTGCTCTTTTCTTCTGATTGAAGAGGAGCTACTGGTTCAACAGATTGAGTTGTTTCAGGCTCAGGAGTTGCCACTGTATTAAATACTGGTCGTGGAGAACCAGGTGAAACTGGTTGAGCTGAACTTCTAAAGTCAATCGGTTGGTGGCGTAAACTTTCGTCACCTCGAATTGCTCGTTGTGCCAAAATATTCACTTCAGTAAGACTACCAGCGAATTCTGACAAGCTGATGACATGAGCAAAAGCAGGATTGCGAATACCCACTTGATTTGGTACGAATAACTTAACGCGTACTCCAAATACTTCTTGGGCCAATTCAACGACACCTGGAAGAAGAGCATTCCCACCAATCAAGACAATACCACCTGGCAAGTCTAATAGGTGACGTCTTTCCAAGTCTTGCTTAATTTGCTCAAAAATGTGCTTGATTCTTGCTGAAATAATCTCAGCCAAGTATTCTTCAGTTACTTCAACTGGTTCAACTTCACCGATCACTTCAACTTGGAAAGTTTCCTTGCTAGCTAGTGGTGGATAAGCTTCACCATAGTTCAATTTTAGACCTTCTGCAATTTTCTTAGAAGTCTTGAGAACTTTTGAAATGTCTTTTGTGACATAATCGCCACCTTCTTGGTTGACATTTGTATATTGAAGTTCTTGGTTGCGAATAGTGGCAACAGTCGTTTGACCACCACCCATGTCAATAACAGTCGCACCAAACTCACGTTCACCTTCATTCAAGACAGAGTGAACCATTGCAAGAGGTGAAATAATCACGTTTTCGACTTGAACGCCTACACGCTCAACAGTTTTACGAAGATTGTGGAGGATGGTACGTGGGCCAGTGTACAAGAGACCGCGCATTTCCAAACGCACACCCATCATTCCGCGAGGATCACGAATTCCTTGGAATCCATCTACGACAAATTCCTCTGGAATAAAGGTGATAACTTCACGGTCTGGAGTCATACTTTTAGTCAAGGCTGATTTGACAACATTTTCGACATCTTGATCCGTAATTTCTTTTGTATCTGATGTCACTGGAATCATGCCTTGAGTTGGCTCCACTTGTAGCAAATTAGCTGGCAAGCCAACGTTTACAGACTTGATTGAAATTCCTGCTTTTTCTTCTGCTTGAGAAATTGCAGACTTAATAGCAGTCGCTGCTGCTTCGATGTCAACGATAATCCCATCTTTGACACCTTTACTTTTGGCATTGCTAACGCCAATTACATTTACTTCACCATTTACAAGCTCTGCAACCAACACTTTAATAGAGCTAGTTCCGATATCTAAGCCTGTAAAAAAACCATTTCTAGTCATTACACTGCGTCCTCTCTATCTTCCCAGTTTCACACTTCTATTTTTAATAGCTACACCAAGGCATAACTACTCACAAAATATTATAACACAAAAAAAACATTCGTGCTCGAATTTTCTAACATTTAAACAAGCTTTTTCTTGAAGGTGATTTCTCAAACTAACTTCCACTTGGTTAGCCAAAGTGGAAGTTAGTTTAAAACGGATTTTCATCGCTCTGAATATAAAAATGGAGAGGACAACGATTGTCCACTCCATATGTTAGCTTTTATTCAAGCCACTACTGTTAACAAAGAGCCAAATAAGACAACAACCTCTATACAGCTACTGCCTTATATCTTTTTTTATTAAGTGCTTGATAGACTTGACAAATGTAGAAAAAAGCCCAAATTATTCAATCTTTAAAGTGGAATAGTGTTTCAAAACTTCCACAACCACTCTTTCCCCATCTATTAGTAAATACACTTCTCAAAGAATAAAAAAGTAATTAGAACTATTTGTTAAAATTCGTATTGACTTAATGCTGTATGCAGATAGTTCCCTTTTCGAATTTTTTGACCTACACTTCTCACATTTTTTAGTAACTTTTGATAGTCATTCTGGGTTAATTGTTCAATGACTTGAGCTAGATCGTGTAACGATTCAACTGCAATTCCACACTGGTTCTCTAGTACAAAACTAGATAAAGCAGATTGTTTCCATACCACCAATGGAAACCCAGAAGCTAGATAAAGCGATGCCTTATGAGAATTATTATATCGAAGATACTCCCCAAAAACACCACTACAAGTTTCGGAACTATCACCATCCCAGACAAGTCCAAATCCTCCTGAAAGTGCAGCAGGGAGTTCATCAGGGAGAAAGGAACCGAAATACTCTTGGTTTGCTAACTTTCTAGTTTCATCAAAGCCAACACCATAAAGGTTATAGGCAGGGCTAGACGGCAAATCGTACAAATAACCCGCTTTTTCTTGTGCTAGATTACCTGCCACAATGATCGGTTGATCCTTCGATAGTTCTTCTTTTTCCTGAAAATCGGGAATTAGATAGTCAAAAATACCTAGACTGACAATTTTTTGTTCTGAAATGCCCTTATTGACCAGGAATGACTTCATGATCGGATTATGAGCAATTAGGCCATCAGCAGCTTTTAAAAGACTTGATTCTTGAAGCTGTACGCGAATTTTATGCTTTAAAGGTACTGTATCCAGATTGACATAACGCAAGACTTCTAAATCATGAATAATAAAATAGACTTTAACCCCTCTAGCTTGCAATTTTTTTACTAAATAGGTGGTAAAGAAGCTATGATGGAGCATAGGAAATTGAATTAACAGTTGATCTCCTGGTTTCAACCGCGAAAAGGCTTGTGCCAAGGCTTTTGATTTGTGTTGTTGAGCTTTAATCGTACTCATTTTGTACCAGTCTTCAACCGTCAATAACAAAGGACTAAAACCCTCTTGTTTTACAATTTCCTCGACATCATTTCGCGCCTTATTACCAGCGTTTTTGATATTTTTATCCTTTAAAAATTCTTCTTTTAAATAATATTTCATCTCTTTGTTCTCATAGTTCGAAAGCCGACTTTTCAGGATAACGTTCATCTAAGAACTTTTTAAAACGGAGCAAATTTTCTTCTTTGAAGTCAACATTGTCATTTACACAAAGAAGCTTTTTATGCTTATCCTTAAAAATACGGTCCAGCTGATCAAGTCGATTCAGGTCAATCGACTTCCCTATATTGTGTTCAATTGGGTAAAATTGATTGCTTTCAATCTGCCAGTTTTGACATATATACTGATTCACATCAACTTTATAGTCTCGAATTTGACTTTTTGACGTCCTATCAAGGGTTTCAAATTCGATTTCCCAGAGGTGCGCTAAAGTACTCTTCTTCATAGGAACCGGCAAATGCGGATTGACATATCCTGTTGGTCCCCAAGGTAGCAATACTAAATTCTTAAACAAGCGCAAACCATAGCGGTAATTAAAGAATTTCCAGGGCGATGTTTTCATAGCAGCCTTATTAGGGAAATGGCGATAAATTAACTCGATATTGTTGAGATATGTCTTTGTAATCGGAGCCCAAGGAACTATTGCATCATAAACAGCAAGTAGTTTAGGCAAACCATTTTTATAGAAATCTGAAGGTTTGCAATCCCTAATCATATACATATCGTCATTGAAATAGAGATAGTTTTCTGACAAATCTTCGATACGATGCAGATTTAATTCAATTGCTGCTGAGTTAAAGGTCGGAAGATATTCTTGTGGCATAAATTCTTTATGCGTAACCCACCTCAACTTAGAATGAGCCAAGTTCAGCCATTCAGGTTTCTGTCCATTGGTGATTAGAAAGACCTTATTGACCCAAGGAGCATGGTTTTCAATCATACGGAACCAATTGTTGAAGGTTCCATAGTCACGGTATCGCATGTCACCATCAATATAAAGATCCAAGCCATCATCTTGTCCTTCAACTATTTGCTTTTCACGGATAAATTCTGAATCACTCCCATCAACCCAAAGAACAACAATATCAATCTTTTCTTTTGTCATTTAGTAAATTCTATCTCTACGACTTCCAAGGCACGCTCAATAACCACATGCATGTCGTAGTATTTATAGTCAGCTAGGCGCCCACAGAAAATAACCTTGTCATTTTTGGCTGCTTCTTCTTGATACTTAGCAAACATAGCATTGTTCTTTTCATCATTGATTGGATAGTATGGTTCATCTCCACGTTTCCAATCAGCTGGGTACTCGCGAGTGATAACTGTCTTAGGTTGTGTGCCATACTCAAAATGTTTGTGTTCGATGATACGAGTATAAGGAATCTCACGTTCTGTATAGTTAACCACAGCATTCCCTTGATGATTTTCCTCATCCAAGACTTCGTGTTCAAAACGAAGACTGCGATACTCCAACTCACCATGTTTGTAATCAAAGTACTGGTCAATCATTCCTGTAAAGACAACTTTTTCAGCTGAAGCTTCAAGTTCTTCACGATTGGCAAAGAAGTCAACACCAAGTTCTACTTCTACGTCGCCTAGCATGTTTTCAATGATGACGTTGTAACCACCGATTGGAATTCCTTGGTAACGATCATTAAAGTAGTTATTATCAAAGGTCAAACGCACTGGGAGGCGCTTGATGATAAATGGTGGAAGTTCTGTTGCAGAACGTCCCCATTGTTTTTCTGTGTAGCCCTTAATCAACTTTTCGTAGATATCTGGACCAATCAACTTGATTGCTTGCTCTTCCAGGTTTTTAGGTTCAACATCCTTCATATCAGCTGTTTGCTCAGCAATCTTATCCTTGACTTCTTGCGGGGTCTTAGTTCCCCACATAGCGTAGAAGGTATTCATGTTGAAAGGAAGATTGTAAAGGCTCCCCTTGTAGTTAGCCACTGGTGAGTTGATATAGTTATTGAACTCTGCAAACTGGTTAACATAATGCCAAACTTTTTTGTTTGATGTATGGAAAATATGAGCTCCATACTTGTGGACATTGATGCTTTCCACATTTTCACAGTAGATATTTCCACCAACGTGATCACGCTTGTCAATCACTTTTACTTTTTTACCACGTTTTGTAGCTTCGTGTGCGAAGATTGCTCCAGACAAACCTGCACCAACAATTAAATAGTCATACATATTAAAACTCCGTTAATGAACTCTACAATTTCTTATTAATGCTGACTCCGGGCCAGCAAACTTTATTTTTTCTTTCTTAGAAAGAACTCTTAGCATCTATTAGAGCCTCCTAAAGTCTAGTACTAGAACTAGGTAGCATTTAATTTAGTAATATCATTCGATTCTTTTTTACTAAAAGTATTTGTTGTAAATAGTAAAAACATGAATATATTATATGTAGGAACAAACCAAAAGGCTTCAATCATACAGTTAAAAGCAATCAATGATAAAATCGCAACTAATAAATATTGACCATCCTTATACTGTTTTCTTGAGGCGATAACATAAATTATTATCAATAGGACTACAGGCACTATTCCATATGTAAACAACATCTGCACATAAGAGGAATCTACATAGTTATACCCTATTACAGATTCTGTTTTTCCACCTGATCCGATAAATTGAACGTTTCTTGTCCCAAATAAATGTAATTCATAAGAATTGAATGCATTTTTCCCCAAAGAAAGTCTACCAGTAATAAGTTTATTTATCGAAACAAAAAACTGAGAAGACCATGAAAAGTAGTATGTCAAATATAAAATTAGTCCTGAAAATATAATTGATGAAAAGGGTAAAATAGAATACAATCTATATTTTTTCTCTTTAGTAAAGTAAAAATATACAAATATTATCGTTGCTAAGAGAATAGACAAAGCATTTAAACGTGCATCACAGTATTTTATAATAAAAGCTGATAGCAATACACCAAACAGAGATCTGGTCCAAATAAATTTATCTTTTAAAAGATAAGAAATTGCTAAAAATAGATAGAAACAATGTGATGCAAAGTCCGTTGGATAAATAAACCCAAACGAATTTCGAATAACACCCGCACGATTATATTGCAAGTTAGGGACCATACCAACGAGTGATAAAAGAAAAACTGCTACTACAAGGATTCCAACCACAACTACATAGTTCTTCAACACCACTTTAATATCTACATTAACCAAGAAGACAAGTAGCATTGAATAGACAAGAAAATTAAGCCTATTCGTTTGAAAATACACTAATACCCCCGAAATTAATAAAAAAATCGAAAGTAAAAGATATTTGTATGAGATACGCATCTTATACAAAAAACGAAGCCCTAAAAGCAATACAACTAAAAATAGAAAATTTACTTTGACTTGAAAAAAAGTCCTATCTAGCATAGTAGTAGATATAGTATTAAAAAACACCACAATAGATACAACAATGCTGACTAGTAGGTTTTCAAATTTAATTTTTATCATTTTTTTGAAAAAGAATAATATAGGGTGAACTAGATAGAAAAAATTTCGAATTGAATGAAAATAATATTATTTCTTTAAACTTCTAGTCCACTTATACTCTTCCATCCTCCCTTTCCTAACTATTTAATCAATCAAAGCAATTTAATCCACAAAAGAGTTCTATTTTTGCAACAAGGCTATAAGTCACCAAAATTTCGTATTTATTCTATAAAATTTTACTCATTAGATAACTGCTTTTTCAACTCTTTTGGACTAATAACCTTTAAGAATAGTATTTGAGAAATGTAAAGTACCGCTCCTATTGTAGCAAATACCATAACATTTACAGCAGGTGTAATATTTACTGTAGTTTTGACCACGAGTAATACACCGTACATAAGAGCCGATGCTCCTATAATTTTAAATGTCGAAGCAAGAAGAGGCACTTCCTTTAAATAGTTTCTTGTAAAATATAGTTGAATAGCCCATACTAAGGCTTCTGTTAATACAGAAACAATTGCTGCTCCGATGTAACCTAATTTAGGTAGTAATAATAAATTCAGACCGACACTCACAATAGCTGGAATAGTTGTCGAAATCATAAATTCTTTATTTTTATTATGTGGAATCAAGATTTGAATACCCATAATATTTGTCCAGCCAATAAAGAACATTCTAAAAATCATAATTGCTATCGCATACTTAGCATCTTGGAAATCCTGTCCTAAGAAAAATTGCACGAAATCGTCATTAACAATTAACATCCCTGCAATGATAGGAAAAATGACTAAATTATATATCAAGAAGGACGTCTCGTGCATTTTGTTTACAGCCTTGTGATCTCCAGTTGATAGGAGATTGGCAACACGAGGAAGCATCACGCTTCCTAGCGAAGTCACTAGTGTAAGCAAAATATTGACTAATTTTAAGGCTTGGTCATAAATTCCGACGTCTTTAGTTGAGGATAACGCTCCTAGCATAGTACGATCCAAAGTAACATATAGCGAAATAGCAATCTGCGGTAGAAATAGCAAAATTACAGGCTTTAGATGGTGCTTTGCATATAATAAATCAAAATGAGGCTTACCAATAAATTCCCTTGCTGGCAACCACATACTCAACTGCCCCAGCAGCTCAAATATAGTCAACAAAAAAACATATAAATATAAATCATTTGCTGATTTTACAAACAAGAAAATCGAAATAACACCTACAAGTTTGACAGTAATATTTCTAACTGTTATCTTACGAAAATCCTCTAACCCTTGAAATAACCAAGAAATATCCATCCCCTTAGATACCAAACCCAATCCCAATATATAAGCAACAGGATTCTGCATAAATTGAAAGGAGAGACACATGATAATATATAAGGTGATCGAAAGGATAGTGGCACTAAGTTGCAAGGTGTATATGCCCCAAAAATTCTTCCAGATATCCTTCCTATGACCTGAAATTTCTTTTGTTCCATAGTTAGCAACACCTAAAGTAGCTAAAAGAATAAAGTAGGTAACAATGGAATTGAAGTAACCATAAGTTCCTAAATCAGTTGAACTAAACACCCTTGTTACATAAGGTGTCGTTATAATAGGAAGAATTATCACTAGAAGTTGATAGGAAAGATTATACGCATAGTTTTTTAAGACTTTCATAAGTTTCTAACCAATCTTTCCTCTAATTTTTTTATATAATCTTGGTGATAGTAGCAATAACAAATATTTCACTTTATTTTTCCCTGTTATATTTGGATTAGGAATAATATCGCTGAAGTATCTAGTGTATTCTTTTCCGATTTTATTGACATCCGAATACATATTTGAACTGAGCATAGCATGTACAACATGTAGACCATTAAAGACGTAGCGGACATTTAAAGCTCTTCTCATTTCCTTATCATTAGGATAGTCTCGTTCGATATAACTTCTATTCCATTCCATCGCCTTGTAAAAATTCAAGAGACGTTCACTGTACTTCGAATTAACAGTACTGCCCATACGTCGGTAGTATTTATAAACACTTCTATACCCAACCGCAATTTCAGCACAGTAATGAATATGCTCGTAAGCCATCGCTAAATCTTCGTATATCATTCCCTCTGGATAAGGATACTGAAGTAAAATCTCTTTCTTATAGAGTTTACCACCTGGATGTGTTCCAACACTATTTCCGTAAAACATACGAACAAGGCCTGTATAACGATCTAATTTCTCACTATTTTCGAGAGAAATGTCGTCAGTATTCAATTCTGATTGATAAGTTCGTACTTCAACAATTGACGTGACGACTAAATCGACTGCGTATTTATCTCTCAAAGCAACTAAATACTCGACGGCTTTCAAATCGTAATAATCATCAGAATCTAAAAACATAATCCATTCAGAAGATGATGCTTGGACTCCAATATTTCTGGCACGAGATTGTCCTCCATTATCAATATGAAGTACCTTAATACGCTCATCTTCCTGAGCATATTGGTCACAAATTTCTCCTGAAGAATCTGCAGAACCATCGTCTACCAGTATGATTTCTATATTTTTATAGGTCTGTTGTCGTAGACTGTCTACACAATAGCTTAAGCAATCTTCGACATTGTACACTGGTACAATAATAGAAACCTTATCCATTATCCCTATCCTTCCAAAATAATATCGACGATTCTTTCACAAGCTTTTCCATCTCCGTATGGGTTGCTAGCCTTACTCATCTTGTTATATTCTGTTTGGTTTTCTAAAAGAAGTTTAAAATTAGAGTAAATATTTTCTTCATCCGTACCCACTAGTTTTAATGTTCCAGCAGCAATCCCCTCTGGACGCTCTGTTGTGTCACGCATGACTAAAACAGGTTTTCCTAATGATGGAGCTTCTTCCTGAACTCCACCAGAATCTGTTAAAATCATGTAGCTTTGGTTCATAAAATTATGGAAATCAATGACCTCTAAAGGTTCAATAATTTTCATACGTTCATTGTCACCAAATACTTTACTTGCCAGCTCACGAACCTTAGGGTTTTTATGAATTGGGTAAACAACTTTAACATCCTCAAATTCATTTAAAATACGATTAACAGCATTAAACATATTTTCCATTGGTCGCCCAAGATTTTCACGTCTGTGAGCTGTCAACATAATCAATTTACTGTCCTTAGCCCACTCTAAAATTGGATGATTGTAATTATCCTGAACAGTTGTCTTTAAAGCATCAATAACCGTATTACCCGTTACAAAAATATTCTCTCTTCCCTCTTTTAGAAGATTTTCCTTTGCAACTTCTGTCGGTGCAAAATGGTAATCCGCTATAATAGATGTCGTTTGACGATTAAACTCCTCAGGAAATGGACTTTGAAGATTATAAGTTCGTAATCCTGCTTCCACATGTCCAACTTTGATGCCCATGTAAAAGGCAGCTAAAGCTGTAGCAAATGTTGTGCTGGTATCCCCGTGGACAAGAACAATATCAGGTTTTTCTTGTTCAAGTACAGCTTGAATCTTATCTAAAATACTAGTCGTAATTGTAAATAAGGTCTGATTAGCTTTCATAATCCCTAAATCATAATCAGGAACGACCTTAAATACATCTAAAACCTGCTCTAACATCTCCTTATGTTGACCTGTCACACAGACGACAGTCTTGATGGAGTCATTTTTTTTCAACTCATTTACCAAAGGACACATTTTGATTGCTTCTGGACGCGTCCCAAAAACTAGCATGACTTTTTTCATTTTTGTTCTCCCTTTAGTTCTCTATACAATTCCCGATAGCTCTCCAAAAACAAAGGATAACTAAATTTGTTTTCATAGTCTTTCTTTCCTTGGCTAGCAAGTTCCTGTCTTAATGTTGCATCTGTAGATAATTTATCAATAGCAGATGCCAGAGCAGCAGGGTCTTTTGCTGGAACTAGAATCCCATTTTCACTTGTAACAACTTCGTTTAATCCCGGTATATCCGTCGCAACTAAGGTTTTGCTATTCATAAATGCCTCAATAGCAACTAAGCCAAATCCTTCAAATACTGAAGGCAAAACACAAAAATCAAAACTATTAACACATTCTACAATATCCTTCCGATATCCTAAAAAAGTTACCGAATCTTGAAGTTGTAGCTCTTTAACCTTGTTTTCCAATTCTTCTCGAAGCTCGCCTTCACCAACGATAAACAACCGAATATCCTTAACGGTCAGTAGATACATAGCTTCAATAAGATAAGTCAAACCTTTTTGTTCAGACAATCTAGCTATACAGCCAAGTTTAATCCCACTATAACTAATAATCTCATCGACCTGAACATCCGTTTCTTTTAAGACGACTCCATTATAAATAATCCTGCTATTAGTAATGCCTACGTCTTCTTTTAGGTTTTTATTTACTGCTTCTCCTACTGCTACACTTTTGGCATTTTTTAAAGCAAATCTATATAGAGGCAATTTATCTTTAAAGACATTGTGGGCTGTATAAACGTGTATCAATTTTGGATGAACAAGTTTTAATAAACGGATATAAAAAGCAGCCATACGATGGTGAGTGTGGACTATTGAAATATCATTCTTTTTGATTATTTGGCGGATACTACTTAAAAGTTTTAATACTGTCACGGGATTTTTACTATCGATATCTAAAATTTTATGATGTTGAATCCCTTGAGCAGCTAGTTCGCTCTCCCAAAGCCCACCAGTAGACGCCACATGAACACTATCAAACTCATCTTTCAGGTCCGAGCTTAACTGATAAACTATCCGCTCTGCACCACCGATATCCATGGTACGTGAGATGTGTAAAATGTTATTTTTTTGATTTTCGTTTTTCATCTAAAACTCGCTTAATAAAGGTGGCATTTCCTACGAAATAACGTTTAAAAAGACGTTTAGGTTCATTTGCCACTCGGAACAACCACTCTAGATGTGCGTTTTGCATCCAGAGGGGTGCACGTTTGATATGGCCAGATAGGACGTCAAAGCTACCTCCGACTCCCATAAATACAGAATTCACACCATGATCCATAAATTTTTGAATGATGTATTCTTTCTTAGGAGAAGTAATCCCCACAAAGACAAAATCAGGATTTTTCGCTCGAATGTCTTCCTGAATACTGTACTCATCTTGCTCAGAAAAATAACCGTTTCGATGTCCGACAACTCGTAAGTTCGGGTAATCCTTCTTAAAGATTTCTAGCATATCTATTAAGACTTCTTCTTTGGCACCAAAAAAGTAAACCGAATAAGATTTTTCATTAGCTAATTGGAGCAATCTTTGCATCAAATCAATCCCAGCGACTCGTTCTGGCACTTGATAACCCAAGAAACGAGAAGCAAGAACAACCGAGGCTCCATCTGCGTTAATGATTTCAGAATCATTCACTATCTTTTTAATCGATTCATCTGTTTGGCATTGATTTATTTTATCTGCATTCACTCCCATTAAGTGGAGCGAACGTTGTTCAATAACAAATTTTTCAACAGCTTGGACAGTTTCGTCCATTGTTAAGGGGTCAACTCTGACCCCCATTAATTCAAAACTATTCAATTTAATCTCCCCACGTAGACTCAAAATGACCTTTACGCTCAGCTTCTTTTGGAAGTTGCATGTAATCACCATATATCTTTGTCAAATATTCATCAGGATTCTCATGACAACTAATTTGTAAGTTTTCAAACTCTAGTAATTGCGGTTCCCCAAACACTTCTTTTCTTGCGAGTTCTCGTTCGCGGTAGGAACCCAAGACATTTCCGACAATGCTACTAGTCTCGTAATCATATTGTTTAATGATACTTTGTAATTTTTTGTTAATTTTTGAAGTGTTTAAAAGTTTATTTAATTTTAAGGCTCTTGAAACTTTCACAATCGCATTTTCAAACGATCCTCTATCTCTCTCGTGCAAACGATTGATAACAGAAATTTTAGACAAGGCACGATAGAACTTTATTTTATTCGTATGCAACCAGTAATGGATTCCGTCTTCTGGGTAACCATCTAAAGGAAAGATATCAATAAAAGGACTACACCATTCACTGCCAAATTGAATTTGAATTGAAGTATCCATAATCGAAGTATTACCTAGATTATCATCGTGAAGTCTTAAAATAACACTTTCAGGAAGCTCTTTCTCACAGATTGACAAGAATTTTTCGTAATCTTTTCTAGGCATTCCTAAATCCATATCATCATCCCATGGGATAAATCCTTTATGACGAATGGCACCGAGTAATGTACCACCCAAGGCGTAATAACGCAAATTATATCTTTTACAAAGGTCGATATAACTTTCTAAAAGAGTTAACTCTCCTAATTGAATTTCTCTCACTTTATTCATAGAATCACTTCGCTCCATCTCTCATCAATACAACTTTTACAGTTTTTAGCAATATTTCAAAATCTTTCCAGATGGTCCAATCATCGATATAAGCCACATCCAACTTAACAACCTCATCGAAGTTTGTAATTTCACTTCGACCACTAATTTGCCACAAACCTGTAATACCAGGTTTGAAGCTTAGACGACGTTTTTGTTCAGGTGTGTATTTTTCGTACTCATCTAGAGTTGGTGGGCGCGTACCGACTAGACTCATGTCGCCAATCAAAACATTCCAAAATTGTGGCAATTCATCCAAGCTAGTTTTTCGGATAAATTGTCCAATCTTTGTCACTCGAGGATCGTTATCGATCTTAAACATACCACCTTGCATCGTATTTTGACCCATCAACTGTTCCTTGATCGCTTCTGCATCGACTCGCATCGAGCGGAATTTATAAAAGGTAAAGTGACGACCATTTTTTCCGACACGAGTTTGTGAAAAAATTGCAGGCCCACCATCTTTTCGAATCATAGGAACTAAAAATAGGCTAGCAATCCCACATAGGATCAATCCAACAATGGCCCCACAAATGTCGAGGATGCGTTTGGCAATCACATGGCTCGACTTGTAAAAATTTGTAGAAAATGTCACTACATTCAAGCCCGCCATCTCATGGATTTGTTTATCGCGACCTAAGTTTTTATCGAAAGCATTGAGATTGACTGTTACAGCAATTCCCATTGTTTCAAACTGAGAAATAATAGCCCCGATGTCATAGTCCTCACTTGGAAGATTGACAAAGACTTCATCTACTACTTCATGCGTCGTGTAGGTAAGCAATTCCTCACTTGGTACAACAAGGATCTTATCATGAGTGAATTCTGGCTTATCTAAAACAGATACTGCGACCAGTTCCCCTTGCACATCGTTAGCTGTTAATAATCGGTCCAGTACTTTTTCAGTACGTGATGTTGCTGTGATCAACAAAATCTTACGACTACCCTTCAAATTGTGGTTAAAGGGTTTCCAATAACGCTTCACAAAGAAACTGAGTAGATAATTCAAAACACCATACAAGGAAAGTAGATAAAGCATTCCTCGTCTAGAAATTACAAATTTCTCTTTTAGGAAGAAACTTGAAAAACTAATTAACAAGGCATAAAAGAGGATGTATTTGACCGTTTCAACTAGTTCAACATACTGACCTCGTTTGAAAAAATCCTTACCGTAGCCACTAATGTAGAAGGCTGCAAAGTGAAGGAAAAAAAGGACAAATACTGTATCTAAAACAATATCAGTTTCTGAAATTGCAATCAGTACATAAGCTAAAAAACTAACAAGTATACTCTGTAAGAACGCCAGAGTTACATTGTAGAAACCCCTTCCTTCCATACTAGTCTCCCTAACTTCATTTTATTTTTTCCCGTAGGAACCATAGGCCCCATAAGAACCATATCTTTCACGTTGAATGTCAAATTTATTCAAAATTACACCCAAAAATGGTATTCCAGTGTGCTCTAACTGACTTTTAGCTTTTTGAATTTCTCTTCGTTTTGCCACACCAGCTTCCGCGACCAAAATAGATGCATCACATTTTTGGACGATAATGGCTGCATCAATTACAACTCCAATCGGTGCCGTATCGACGATAATATAGTCAAAATATTTGTGCAAGGTTTCGATCATACTTCCAAACTTATCACTCTGAAGGAGAGCCGTTGGATTTGGAGAAACTGCTCCTGACTGGATCATAAATAAATTTTCAACGTTTGTCTCACAAAGGCCATTTGACAAGTCCTGAGTGCCAGCTAGATAATCTGTCAAACCAGTAATTTTTTCTCTTGACTTGAATACTCCAGACATGACTGAGTTTCGGATGTCGGCGTCAATCAACAGCGTCTTGTAGCCTGCACGCGCAAAAGCCCAAGCAACATTAGTAGCTGTTGTAGACTTTCCTTCGCTAGGGTCAACCGATGTAACAGCAATAACCTTTAAGTTATTGCCACTCAATTGTATATTTGTACGTAAAGCATTGTAGTACTCTTCTGCTTTTTTTACAGAGTTCAGTTTTTGTTGTGATAATTCTAACTTTGCCATAAGTTCTCCCTTACTTTAATTTATCCATGTCAGGAATGACTCCAAGGAGTGAGATTTTCATAACATCTTCGATATCTTCTGGACGTTTAACACGATCATCTAGTAGCTCAACTAGTAGAACCACGATAATCACCAGACCTGCTCCAGCACCGATTCCCATCAAGGTATTGCGACGGATATTTGGTGATGATGGTCCAGTAGCTGGACGGGCTTCTTCAAGAGTCGTTACATCCGAAACTCGAGTAACTGCGATGATTTTCTGTGCTGCAACTTCTCGAAGTGCATTTGCAATACGACTTGCTTCATCTGGTTTATGGTCGCTAACTGAAATAGATACGATACGTGTATCTGCAGGAACCGTTACCTGAACCTTCTTAGACAATGTTTTTGCATTGATGGTCAAGCCTAGATCAGAAACCACCTTTTCAAGAACATCTTGGGAAAGAATGATCTCACGGTAGTCCTTAACCAAGTATGTTCCTGCTTGTAGATCCTGATTTGTCAAACCTGGTTTGTCACTTTGATTTCGATTGACCACATAGATTCGCGTTGTACTTCTATACTCAGGTTTGACCACAAAACTACTATATGCAAATGCAGCAACTCCTGTCACGATAGCTACAAGAAGGATTAGTAGCTTCTTTGCCCATAGTGCCTTTAACAACTGAATAACGTTGATTTCAATAGTATCTTGTTCTTTCATTTTTACTCCTATATTATTTGATCTTTAATGACTTTTTCGGGATTTTTCACGAAGAGTTCCCGAGCCTTATCTTGGCCATATTTTTTGCTCACTATCTCATAAGCCTCTCGCATATAAGGTGGACGACTATCTAGATTATGCATATCACTAGCAACTATATGGACCAAATCCCTCTCCAAGAAATAGCGAGCACGCTTTTTCATGAATTTATAGGTATCACCAAACAGTTTTGGTTTAAGAATACTCGAACTGTTGACCTGGGTGTAGCATCCCATGTTGATGAGGTCGTGCACCCTTTTTTCATTGTTTTCCAAAGCATCGTAACGCTCTATATGGGCAATAACAGGGGTTATTCCCAACATCAAAATATTGGTCAATGCGCTATGGATTTCACGATAAGGGGTATTCATGCTAAATTCTATCAAGGCATAACGGGTACCATTTAGTTGAGGAATCTGTTGATTCTCTAATTTGTTTAAAGCATCACTACTGTAATAGATTTCTGCTCCATACAAGATGGTGAAGTCGGGATCAATCTCCTTAGCCAACTCCTTGACAACTTTAAAATTTCTTGCAATGTCCTCCTCTGGTGTTTCAAACATCCCCTTCCGACGATGGGAGGTCGAAACGATGGTACGGACTCCTTGGGCATAGGCTTCCTTAAGAAGTGCTATACTCTCTGACTTATCCTTTGGGCCATCGTCTACATCAAAAACTATGTGTGAATGGATATCAATCATCTTATTTTCCTTCCATGATATCTTTGATTTCTGTTTTGAGTGTCTCCAAGCTATTTGGATCGACCTCTAGCATATAAAGGCTACTGTCAGGCATGGCATAGGAAGGAAGATCCATACGACCAGTTCCCTTTAGATCTCGAGTGATGACAGTATATTTTCCTCCACTTGCTAGTTGGGCATTTACTAAGCTAACCATGGTTTCAGGAGGCATATTGGTTTGTACAGAATCTTGCAATCCTTGCATAATACCATCAAAATTCTTCAAGGCTTCTGCTGAAGTTAGTTTTTGAATAATAGCAGCAATGACTTTTTGTTGATTACGTCCACGGTCTCCATCACCATTGGTCAAGGAATAACGTTCACGAACAAATCCTAGAGCCTGCTCAGAGTTTAGATGAACATTCCCAACAGGGAAGTGATAGTTCCCATGAAGAGATGTGAACTCTTGATCATTATAAACATCGACACCACCTAAGAGGTCAATTAATTTCAAGAAGGAAGTGAAGTTGAGTCGTGCATAGTAATTCAGATCAATTCCATAGAGATTTTCTAAGGTATGAATGGAAGCATCCACGCCATAAATACCTGCATGGGTCAATTTATCATTTTGGTTATTGCCACCATCAGCTATAGGCACATAAGCATCCCTAGGCGTTGTTGTCAGGAGAATTTTCTTGGTCTCTTGATTGACCGTCATAATGATATTGACATCCGAACGAGAAACGGAGCTAATCGGTCCGTATGTGTCAATCCCACTGATGTAGATATTAAAAGCCTTGTTTTGAGAAACTTTAGGCGCTTCAACGCTCTTGGTTAGTTCTTTGGTATAAATCTTCTTGATCTTTTTGGCATGGTCTGGATACTCTTGTTCGATCAAATTTTCAAAGACACTGTTCAAAATAATTGCCTTGGTCTCTCCAGCTAAGAGACTCTTATAAGCTGCAAGATAGGAAGAACTGTCTTCAACCGTTAAGTCTTTACTCTGACTTGTCTTAATATCATCGAGCAATTTTTTGATATTTTCTGCATCTGTTTTGGTTGGGGCTGCCACACTGGATAATTCTGAGACATTTCCAATCTCGCTATCCGCCAAAACTGCAACACTGATGGAGTAACTAGAATAGTTAGATGTTGCATTTAATTGATTTGCTAGGCTAACGAATTGATGAACTCCAATCAAAGAAACTGCATTCACAATGACCAGAACCACGAGTAAAATCATGGTGAATATCTTGGCTTTTCTCTTTAAAATCAAAAACAAGGCTATTAGCGCAAGCAAAATCATAGCGATCGCTATAAGGACATTGGCATAGCTAATTGCTAAAATATGATATCTGAATATTAAAAACAGTAAAAAACAAGCAAGCACGACATATACAAACAACAAAATGATATTGATGTTTTGTTGAATCTTGCTCGTTTTTCTTCCTTTTGAATGTCTACTCAACTTACACCTCTACAAAGTATTTTTTACTTTAATTATATCACAAAGTGGTACTGGATACCATCAATATACACTTGGTAATCGTTTTTATTTACCTTAAAAACAAGAATAGTAAACTCCAATGATAAAATGGCTAAAACGTTACTTAAAAAAGGTTTCTATGTTAAAAAGGCCGGGCAAAAATCCCGACCTTTATGGCAATTGCTAATGAAGTTTTGTCGCGGCAGCTGATAATTTTTTGTTCGTCATTTAGTCTACGACACCGACATTTGCCTACAGATTTCTGCCCCGTTTCCTCTTCTTAAAATTATTTCACGTGACTTTCAAAGTCTTTTTGACTCTTTTCGACAGAATTTTTACGTTCTTGTTCCCATTTGACTTTAGCTTCGTCAAATTGAGCAGTTGTTACTACTTTAGTTTGCAATCTCATGTACTTGTAGTTGCTTCCAGTACCTTTGATTCCAACAAGTGAGTAAGCTCGTGTAAATGGTGTCACACGTGTCACTGAAGCTCCACCACCGTTTGAATTTACAGGGAGCAATAGCGAACTATCAATCAACCAGGCTTGTGCATCTGCATAATTTTCATAGCGTTTGGCTACGTCTGTATTTTCTGCATCTGCCGCTTTCAATTTTTGAGTATACTGGTCCAATCCAATACTTGTAATCTTATCCGTATCCTTGCTTGGATCAAGTCCTAAAATCTTGAGATAGAATCCATCCTCAGCGTTGAAAGGATTAAGATAAGTTGATGGATCTTGGTAGTCTGCAGACCAACCATCCAAGTTCAAATCATAGTCATGATCAGCTGTGGTTGGTGCTTGGAATGTCGCATTGGCATAGTCTTCTGTTGAAATTTGAACGACATCAATCACTACATTTTCTGCCCCAAGAGTTGATTCGACAGATTGTTTAAGCGAATGAATCTTTGGAAGCAAGGTTTTGTTAACTTGATCTACAGGCAAGTCCAAATGAATCGGGAAACTCACGCCTTGAGCTTCTAATTCTTTCTTAGCCTCAGCAAATTGAGCTTGTGCTTTTTCTTTGTTGAAGTATCCATCTTGAGCATCTTCAAGATTCATATTTGACCACTGCGTACCGTAGTTTACCAACTTAGATGAAACTGTCTCACCAAAGGTCTTATCTCCAACCTGCACGAAAGTTGGTGGGACAAGCGTGTTACGAAGGGTGTTTTTAGCAGCTTCTTCTCCATTAGATTGAGCCGAGTAGGCTGTACGATCAATTGCAAAGTTGATGGCTTGACGGAAGTTTTTATTTAAAATAGCAGCTTGGGTCGCTTGTTTTTGCTCATCGCTAGTCTTAGCTGTATGATTGTATGCTTGGCGGTTAACGTTAAAATTATAGTACCAAGAAGTTGCGTCCTGCAAGCTATAGACGATGTTGTCCTTATATTTTTCCTTAGTCTTTGCAAAGTTTGAGCTATTTGGGTAGACACCAGCAGACGAGTAGGCTCCACTTTCGAAATTGCGGATTGTCATATCTTGGTCAGAACCATCAACATAGGCCAATTTAACTCTTTCAATCGTTACTTTTTCTTGGTCATAGTAATGAGGATTCTTCTTGTACTCAAGTGATGATTTTGATGTAAATTCTTTTAACAAATAAGGACCGCTATAAAGAATACCATCTGCTTTCAACTCTCCAAATTCTTTACCCTTAGAAGTCAAGAATTCTTCATTCACTGGGAACAAGATACTATTGGTAGTCTTAGAGTTCCAGAATGGTTCTGGTCGTGTCAAGGTATATTGGACAGTATGGTCATCCAAGGCTTTGACTCCAACATTTGAAAAGTCAGTATTTGCACCTGTCACATAATCATCTAATCCCTTGATTGAGTTTTGAATCAAATCAAGCGCTTGACTCTTGTTATCAGCTGCATACTTGATACCTGTGACGAAATCTTGTGCTTTAATTGAGGCGTATTCTTCCCCATCAGCCGTGAACCATTTAGCATCTTGACGAAGTTTATAAGTGTAAGTCAAGCCATCCTTTGAAACACTCCAATCTTCTGCAAGAGCAGGAATGAGATTTCCATAATTGTCATTTTCAAGCAAACCATCTATCAAGTTGGTTACAACAGCAGTGTTATCGCCTGAATAGTCCAAAAGGTAGTTGAAGGTTGTTGGATCGGCACCAAATGTTGACGAGTAGGTTTTAGCATCCGATGCTGTCTTCCCACACGCTGTCAACAAGACCGCAGCAGCAAGTGTCAGCCCCGCTCCAATCAAACGTTTTTTAAGTTTCATGTTTCATTTCTCCTTATATGTTAGGTTTTGTAACATACAACTATATTATCAAATTTTGACCTAAAAGTAAAGTTATATCCTTATTTATCCATTCGTTAATAAAAGGAGAAAAGAAAGAAATCCTGCTTTAAAACAGGATTTCTTTATTCGTTACAAAAGACTATTTAACGTGATTTGCTAGTTCTTTTTGGTATTTGGCATTTGTTTCGATTTTCTCTTTTTGCCATTTCTTAAGAGCTTCTTCGTATTCTTTAGTGGTTACAATATCGTTTTGCAACTCTAAGCCTTTAAATACAAATGGATCACCCTTGATACCAACTTGAGAGTATGCTTTTGTAAATGGCACTGTACGACTAACTGTCGGAGAACCACCTGAAGATGCTACAGGGATAAGGAGTGAGCTATCTGAAACCCATGCTTGTGCTTTGGCATATTTTTCATAGCGTTTGTTGAGATCGCTCGTTTCTGATGCTGCATCATCCAAGAGTTTCTTGTACTCATCAAGTCCAACTTGAGTCATGACTTCTGGATCTTTACCTTTTGTGATACCCAAGTGTTTAAGGGCAGAACCCTTCTTAGCATCTAGAATATTGAGATAGGTTGCCGGATCTTGATAGTCTGGCCCCCAACCAGTTCCATTCAAGTCATAGTCTTTTTGAGAAGGCACTTTAGCTTGAGATGTAATGCTCATTTTCTCATTGTCAGTCATTTGCAGTACATCGATGACAACATTTTCACTTCCAAGTGCTGCTTCGACAGACTGTTTGAGGGAGTTGGTCTGCTGTACAGCAATGACATCTGTCTGTTCAACTGGAATATCCAAATGGATTGGGAAGGTTACACCTTTAGCTTGCAATTCTGATTTTGCTTTTTCAAAGGCAGCTTTTGCTTTTGTTGGATTGTAAAGGGTATCTTTACCATCTGTCAAAGCTACATCCTTCCACTGGTCTCCGTATGTTACCAATTGTTCTTGAGCCAATTCACCGAAGGTCTTTTCACCAACCTGAACATAGTCATAAGGCACAAGGCTGGTACGGATAATCTTGTCTGCACCTTCTTCGCCATTCATCTGTGCAGAGTAAGCATGGCGGTCAAGAGCGAAGTTGATGGCTTGACGGAAGTTTTTATTGAGAAGCGCTTCTTTAGTTGATGTTTTTTGGGCATCATCTGTCTTAGCTGTTTTATTGTAAGACTGACGATTTACGTTGAAAGTAAAGTAATAGCTAGTGGCTTCTTGTGGACTATAAACGATCTTATCGCCGTATTCTTTCTTAGTTGAATCAAAGCTTGAGCTAGTTGGGAAGAGGCGAGCTGTCGTATATGAGCCTGACGCAAAGCTACGAATCAATGATTCTTGGTCAGAGCCGTCGTAGAAAGTAAGCTTGACGTGGTCAATCTTCACATTGTCCTTGTCCCAGTAATTCGGGTTCTTTTCGTACTCAATCACGGATTTCGAAGTGAAGTTCTTCAAAATATAAGGACCATTGTAGAGAATACCTGAAGGCGCTGCTGCACCGTAATCTTTCCCTTGAGAATTTAAGAATTCTTCATTAACTGGGAGCATGGTTGCTGTTGTTACCTTAGAATTCCAGAAGCTTTCTGGTTTGTTCAAGGTATACTCAACCGTATAGTCATCAACTGCTTTGATCCCTACCGTTGAAAAGTCATTCGTTTCACCGCTAACGTACTCTGCCAATCCTTTGATGGAGTCTTGGATAAGTGTTAGGCCATCTGATTTACCATCTGCAGCATGTTTCAAACCAGTCACAAAGTCTTGGGCCTTGACTTCAGCATACTCTTCTCCTTCAGAAGTATACCATTTGACACCTTTACGTAGCTTGTATGTGTAAGTCAAACCATCTTGTGAAACAGACCAGTCTTCAGCAAGCGATGGAATCAAGTTTCCATATTTGTCATTTTCCAAAAGTCCGTCGACCAGGTTGGCGATGACATCTGATGTTGAACTTTTACTAGTAACGCTATAGTCCAATGTTGTTGGATCAATAGCATAAACATACGAAAATGTTGTTGGAGCATCTGCTTTTTTCTCAGTCTTGCCACAAGCCGCCAAAAGAAGAGCTGCGCTCATCGTTATCCCTGCTACTGCGAGCCACTTTTTCGATTTCATCGGTATTCTCCTTTAAAATACTATTTTTCACCATTATACCCTATTTTTATATAAAAGCAAAGGTTTTAAGGGTATTTTTTAGAAAATTCAAACTAATATTTATTAAAGAAATTTCTACACTTATTTTAGAAAAAAACTCAAGCATCTTTGGATACTTGAGTTTATGGGTTTATTTGGCTAATTCGACACTGAAGGCATCCCATGAAGCCAAGGTCTGTGTAGCTAAAGCTGCTTCTACTGATGTATTTTCAATCAAGATAGATGTGATTGATTCTTCAACTGCGAACTCTTGCTTTTGGTTGGACAAGTTAGCCACAACTAGGAATCGACGGTCGCCATCTTTACGGATGTAAGCAAAGACTTTTTCAGCTGTTTCAAGGAGTTCAAAATCAGCTCTCACCAACCAGCTATTTTCCTTACGAATGTTTACCAATTTTTGATAAGTATAGAAGATAGAATCTGGGTTTGCTAAAGCTTCTTTTACATTTATCTTCACATAGTTTGGATTGACTGCAAGCCAAGGTTGTCCGTCTGAGAAACCAGCATTTTTTGTCTCATCCCACTGCATTGGAGTACGGGCATTATCACGACCAATCACGCGAATGCTATCCATGATTGTTTCCATTAAAACACCTTTTTCAAGAGCTTCACGCGCATAGTTGAGGGATTCAATATCCTCTACTTGATCTAGGTTTTCAAATGGGAAATTGGTCATCCCAATCTCCTCCCCTTGGTAGATATAAGGAGTCCCTCTCATGAGATGAAGCAAGATTGCAAACGCTTTGGCAGATTTTTCGCGGTATTCTTGGTCATTTCCCCAGATAGAGACGATTCGAGGGAGGTCATGGTTGTTCCAGAAGAGGGAATTCCAGCCATCCTCAACTCCTAATTCTGTCTGCCATTTGTTGAAAATCTCTTTTAATTTCCCAACATTTAGCTCTTTTTGGTACTGCCACTTAGGTTGTCCTTCCTGATACTGAAGACAGATATGTTCAAACTGGAAGACCATAGACAGTTCTTGTCCTTTTGGATCTGAATAGAGTTTTGCGATTTCTGGTGTCGCTCCCCATGTCTCCCCTACTGTCAAGAGCTCTTTGTCGCCGAAAGTAGCCTGATTCATTTCCTTGAGATAGGGATGGAGCATAGGACCATTGTTGACAATCTTCTGATCAGGAATTTTCCCAATCATGTCAATAACGTCCATACGAAATCCACCAATCCCTTTATCAATCCAGAAATTCATCATTTCATAGATTTTTTGGCGTAGTTCTTCATTTTCCCAGTTAAGGTCTGGTTGTTTCTTACTGAAAAAGTGCAGGTAATATTGACCAGCCTTTTCGTCATATTGCCAGGCAGAACCACTGAAAATTGACTCCAATTCGTTAGGTTCATCACGCCAGATATAGTAGTCTCGCTCAGGACTATCAGGATTTTCACAAGCTTCGATAAACCAAGCATGCTCATCTGATGTATGATTGACCACCAAATCCATAATGATTCGGATATCTCGTTTCTTAGCCTCAGCAATCAACTCATCCATATCTTCCATGGTTCCAAAGATAGTCGCGATATCTTGATAATTGGCAATATCATAACCATTGTCATCCATAGGGCTGTCATAAACAGGAGAAAGCCAAATCGCTGTGATCCCTAACTTCGCTAGATAGTCTAGCTTACTGGTAATCCCAGGTAAATCACCAATCCCATCTCCATTGCTATCCTTAAAACTTTTTGGATAGACCTGATAAACAACGGCATTGTGCCACCATTTTTCTTGCATCTTTTTTCCCCTTTTAACATTCACTTTATTCCATCATAGACTTTTTCTTAATTTTATGCAAGCGTTTGCTTCAATCTTTTTCCTTATTTCGAACCTCCGTTGTTTCTTATCTTCTATTTTTTTTATATAATAGAGGTCAGAGGTAAAAAAATGAAAAAACAAGCTTTTAGTTCTGAACAATATTTAAATCTACAACGCGACCATATCTTGGAGCGCATCAACCAATTTGACGGCAAACTCTACTTGGAGTTTGGTGGCAAAATGTTAGAAGATTTCCACGCTGCTCGTGTCCTCCCTGGATACGAACCAGATAACAAAATCAAACTCTTACAAGAATTGAAGGAGCAAGTTGAGGTTGTTATCGCTATTAACGCTAGCAATATCGAGCACTCAAAAGCTCGTGGAGACTTGGGCATTTCTTATGACCAAGAAGTGCTTCGTTTGATCGATAAATTCAATGAACTCGGTATCTTTGTTGGTTCAGTTGTCATTACTCAATATGCAGGCCAACCGGCAGCTGATGCTTTCCGTAATCAATTAGAGAAAAATGGTATCGACTCTTATCTCCACTACCCTATCAAGGGGTATCCGACAGATATGGATCACATCATTTCTCCTGAAGGTATGGGGAAAAACGACTATATCAAAACTAGTCGTAACTTGATTGTCGTGACTGCTCCTGGGCCTGGTTCAGGGAAATTGGCAACTTGTATGTCTAACATGTACCACGACCAAATCAATGGTATCAAATCTGGTTATGCCAAATTTGAAACCTTCCCAGTTTGGAATCTCCCACTTCATCATCCAGTCAACTTGGCTTATGAAGCTGCTACAGCAGACCTAGATGATGTCAACATGATTGACCCATTCCATCTCCAAACTTATGGAGAAACCACAGTCAACTACAACCGCGACATTGAAATTTTCCCTGTCCTTAAGCGTATGCTGGAACGTATCTTGGGGGAGTCTCCTTATGCATCTCCAACTGACATGGGTGTCAACATGGTTGGTTTTGCAATCACTGATAACGACGCTGCCATTGAAGCATCTAAACAGGAAATTATCCGTCGCTATTACCAGACAGTTCTTGACTTCAAAGCTGAGAAGGTTGGAGAAACTGCTGTGAAGAAGATTGAGCTTCTCATGAATGACCTAGGTATCACACCAGCTGATAGAAAAGTTGCTGTTGCCGCACGTCAAAAAGCAGAAGAAACAGGCGGACCTGCTCTAGCTCTTGAATTACCTTCTGGTGAAATCGTTACTGGTAAGAACTCAGAACTCTTTGGTCCAACAGCCGCTGCTTTGATCAATGCAATCAAGAAATCAGCTAACATCAATGCTGAAACAAAATTAATTGAACCAGAAGTGGTGAAACCAATCCAAGGTTTGAAAATCAATCACTTGGGTAGTCGCAATCCCCGACTCCACTCAAATGAAATCCTTATCGCACTTGCAATCACAGCTATGCAGAATCCTGATGCAGATCGTGCCATGAAAGAACTCGGAAACCTCAAAGGAAGCGAAGCTCACTCTACGATTATCCTAACAGACGAAGACAAAAATGTTCTTCGCAAACTAGGAATCAATGTAACCTTTGATCCTTACTACCAATACGATCGTTTATATCGCAAGTAAAATACGACACTCACTCCTCTAAGAGTTGGATCCTTATCGTCCAGCTCTTAGAGTTTTTTTATAGCTTTCAAAAAGAATTCTAATTTTAATAGAAACTAGGATAACATTTAATTTTAGATTTATTTCTCATGAATTCTTAAAAGGAGTGATACTCAATGAAAATCAAAGAGCAAACTAGCCGCAGGTTGCTCAAAGCACTGCTTTGAGATATCTACACAAGAGAACTAGTTTGATCATTGATTTTCATTAAGTATACAAAAAAGTGAACAGGACAGCATTCTGATTTCCAGAAAACTATTTTGTTCACTTTTGTTTATGATTTAAACTTTGGGTTTATTCTACCGTTACAGACTTGGCAAGGTTACGTGGCTTGTCCACATCAAGTCCACGGTGTAGAGTTGCAAAGTAAGCGACCAATTGTGTTGGTACGACCATTGAGATTGGTGAGAGGTAAGGGTGTACGGTCGTAAGGACAATATCATCGGTATCTTTAGCAACATTTTCTTCTGCGATAGTGAGGACCTTAGCGCCACGTGCTGCCACTTCTTGGATATTTCCGCGAGTGTGGTTGGCAAGAACTGGGTCTGACAAGAGGGCCAAAACAGGTGTCCCCTCTTCAATCAAAGCAATAGTTCCATGCTTGAGCTCTCCAGCCGCAAAACCTTCACATTGGATATAAGAGATTTCTTTAAGCTTAAGACTGGCTTCCATGGCTACGTAGTAATCTTGACCACGTCCTATATAAAAGGCGTTACGTGTTGTTTCAAGAAGATCACGCACCTTGCTATCAATCAATTCTTTTTCTGAGAGAGTTGATTCGATAGACTGAGCCACGATAGACAATTCGTGAACCAAATCGAAAGCTTTGGCTTTTTCATTGCCATTTGCTTCACCGACCGCTTTCGCAAGGAAGGCAAGAGTTGCGATTTGCGCAGTATATGCCTTGGTTGAAGCAACGGCAATTTCAGGACCTGCATGAAGCAACATAGTATGGTTAGCTTCACGTGACAAAGTTGATCCCGGCACGTTTGTCACTGTCAAGCTTGGAATTCCCATTTCATTGGCCTTAACCAAAACTTGACGGCTATCAGCTGTTTCACCAGACTGACTGATAAAGATGAAGAGTGGTTTCTTGCTGAGAAGTGGCATACCGTAGCCCCACTCAGATGAAATACCAAGTTCAACTGGCGTATCTGTCAATTCTTCTAACATTTTCTTAGAAGCAAATCCTGCGTGGTAAGAAGTCCCAGCTGCTAGAATGTAGAGGCGGTCTGCCTCTTGAACAGCCTTGATGATAGCAGGGTCCACCACTACTTGACCAGCCTCATCTGTATAGGCTTGGATCAACTTACGCATCACTGTTGGTTGCTCATCGATTTCCTTAAGCATGTAGTAAGGATAAGTTCCCTTACCGATATCTGACAAATCAAGCTCAGCAGTGTAGCTAGCACGCTCACGACTGTTGCCATCATAGTCTTGCACTTCAACGCTATCAGCTTTCACGATAACCAACTCTTGGTCATGGATCTCCATGTATTGGTTAGTTTCACGAATCATAGCCATAGCATCTGAGCAGACCATGTTGTAACCATCTCCAAGACCAATCAAAAGTGGTGATTTGTTCTTAGCCACATAGATGACATCTGAATTTTCAGAGTCAATCAAAGCGAAGGCATAAGAACCACGGATGACGTGAAGAGCTTTTTTAAAGGCTTCAAGTACTGACATGCCGTCTTCTTCAACAAATTTTCCAATCAAGTGAACTGCGATTTCAGTATCTGTTTGCCCCTTGAAGTGGTGACCTGCAAGGTAGTCTTCCTTGATTTCAAGGTAGTTTTCAATCACCCCATTGTGGACCAAGACAAAACGTCCTGTCTCAGAGCGATGTGGGTGAGCATTGTCTTCTGTTGGTTTACCGTGAGTGGCCCAACGAGTATGTCCAATACCAGTTGTCCCCTCAACACCAGCAGTTTTAGCAGACAATTCTGCAATACGACCAACAGCCTTCACCAAATGGTTTTCAGCACCACCTAGGACAAAAATTCCCGCAGAATCATAACCACGGTATTCGAGCTTTTCAAGCCCTTGAATCAAAATATCAGTTGCATTTGTGTTTCCAACAACACCAACAATTCCACACATAGTATATACGACACAGACAAACTGTGCTTTCCCCTTAAATTGGTATAGTCTAATTCTCGCTTTGCAGAATCAGCAAAAACAGTATATACTTGTTTCTTTTACTTGTCAAGAATAAAAATTGGTATAGCGTGATTCTGCCGATTCTGTCTACTAAAAATCTATCATATTTCGCCTAAAGCAAGTATTTAAAAAGGGCTCTACCGCCCTTAATAACTACTATTTTGTAGCAAGCTTGTCTGCCTTTACTACTTCTTGAAACATTTTTTGGTAATTTACTTTAATTGTCATTGTCATGTGAGAGTCCTCGTTTCTTTTTGATGAACCCAGTATAAAATCCCTTCCTAAAACATAGCTTATATTTTCCTTAGAAAAAACTAAAAGTAACTTTTGACTCAATGAAAACGAAAGAGCAAACTAGAAAGCTAGTCACAGGTTTCTCAAAGCACTGCTTTTAGATTGCCTGTTAAGACTAAGGTGTTGTTTGAAGTGATGTTGAAGTTTATACATTCAGTAAATCAAATAAACATAAGCACTTTTCTAAATCCCTTACCTGAGAATCCCATATAAAAAGAGCGTTACCGCTCTTTTACTTAGTATTTAGGAGAAGGAGTTTGTTCCTGTTGAAACGTTTTTTGGTAATTCACTTTAATTGTCATTGTCATGTGAGAGTCCTCGTTTCTTTTTGATGACCCTAGTATAGGCAATAACCCTGAAAGCAAACTTAAGATTTTCTTAGAGAAAGCTTAATCTAAATGTTCTTTCTTTTCTAGATTTAGGGCAATCATATGCCACTCTGAGTCCTCCTGCCAGTTAGGAAGAGAGCTGATATAACCAGCTACCTTACGTGCTTCCTCAAGTATTGGGAAGTCCTCGATAATATCAGCCACTTGGAATTCTGGTAAGCCCGACTGTCTGGTTCCAAAAATCTCACCAGAGCCACGCATTTTCAAATCTTCTTCTGCAAGGACAAATCCATTGGTCGTTTCCGTCATGATGCGCATGCGGTCTTTACCTGAGTCCGTTTTAGGATTGGCCACTAGAACTGCATAAGACTGCTTATCCCCACGACCTACACGACCTCGAAGCTGATGGAGTTGACTAAGCCCAAAACGATCAGCATCCATGATAATCATAACCGTCGCATTTGGCACATTGACCCCAACCTCGATAACCGTTGTCGAAACCAGAATATCTGTTTTTCTATCTTTGAACTCCTGCATAATCTGGTCTTTTTCATCACTCTTCATCTTACCGTGTAAGAGAGCAACTTTTGCTTTTTCTGCAAAATGAGCCGTCAATTCTTCCGATAAAGCAATAGCATTTTTAAGATCTAGGGCTTCAGATTCTTCAATCAAGGGCGAAATGACATAGGCTTGAGACCCTTTTTGAATTTCTCCTTCCAACCAAGTCAGGACCTGGGGCAACTGTTCATGTTTAATCCAGCGTGTTACGATCGGTTTTCGTCCCGCTGGCATCTGGTCAATAATGGAAACATCCATATCTCCAAAAGCTGTGATGGCTAAGGTCCGTGGAATCGGAGTTGCCGTCATCATAAGGACATCTGGATTTTCTCCTTTTTCCCGTAAAATACGCCTTTGTCCCACACCAAATCGGTGTTGTTCATCGATGATAATCAAACCAAGTCGAGCGTATTCCACCCCATCCTGTATAAGGGCATGGGTCCCGACGATCACATCAACCTCGCCCTTAGCAATCGTTTCCAAAACCGTGCGTTTTTCTACAGCTTTTAGTGAACCTGTTAGGAGGGCTAGTTTCAAATCTGGAAAGAGACTCTCTAAACTTTCAAAATGCTGCTCTGCAAGGATCTCTGTCGGAACCATTAGAGCTGCCTGATAACCAGCCGTTACAGCCGCGTACATCGCTAGACCCGCAACCACTGTCTTCCCACTACCAACATCCCCTTGTAAGAGTCGATTCATGTGTTGGTCCGACTTCATATCTGTCAGGATTTCTTGCAGGCTTTTTTCTTGGGCTTGGGTTAAGGCAAAAGGCAATTTCTCTTTAACGGCAGTTAGTTTTTCCTGGGACCAATTCAGGACCAATCCACTTCCGTGAATCTTATTTTCAGACTTGAGGGTCTGTAATTGCATTTGGAAATAAAAGAGCTCCTCAAACTTGATTCGACGAAGGGCCTGTTTGTATTCTGCTAAATCCTTAGGAAAATGCATGGCACGAACAGCCTGACAGCGAGACATGAGTTTGTATTTATCGAGCAAGGACTGAGGGATATTTTCCTCTATCAAGAGATCTAGACCCTGGTCAAAGGCTGTTTTAATGACTTTAACAAGGCCTGCTTGACTAACTCCTTGTGCGAGGCGATAGACAGGCTGGAGGTCATCCTCCACTTGGGCTAAAACCTTCATTCCTGTGAGGCTTGCCTTGGCACGATCCCACTTGCCAAAGACAGCCAAAGTTGCTCCTAGTTCAATCTTGTCAGCCAGGTAGGGTTGATTAAAGAAGTTAACCGCAAACACAACTTCTCCCTGTTTGAGACTAAAGCGAAGACGATTGCGCTTAAATCCATAATACTGAACACTAGCTGGCGTTACCACCTGACCAGATAGGACAGCCTTTTCACCATCTTCTAGTTCTAACACCTGCTTGGTCTTAAAATCTTCATAACGGAAAGGAAAGTAGAGCAAGAGATCTTGCAGATTTTCAATTCCTAGTTTGGCATATTTCTCTGCTGATTTAGGTCCCACGCCTGGCAAGACATGCAAGGGTTGGTGTAAATTCATGCTACACTCCTTTCCTTCTGTTTTTTAATAATATTCTCTCGGAACTCGATCACTGAGGAGACAAACTACCTCATAATTGATGGTTCCACGGTAAACCGCTACATCTGTTGCAGTAATCTCCTTGTCCCCGTTTGAGCCAATCAAGGTTACCTTGGTACCCAATGGATAAAGCTTAGGCAAACGAATGGTGATTTGGTCCATGGATACACGTCCTACGATGGGGCACAATTGTCCATCCACCAGAACTGAGAAATTCTGCATATCTCGTGTCCAACCATCTGCATAACCTATCGGTACCGTTGCAATGACTTGCTCACCGTCTGCTTGATAAGTTGCTCCGTAACCCATACAAGCCCCAGCTGGGACTGTTTTAACATGAACAATAGCTGACTCCAAAGTTAAGGCTGGTTTTAGTTCATAAGGCAATTCCAAAACTTGTCCGCTTGGATTGAGGCCATACATGGAATCTCCCATGCGAACAGCACTGAAAATAGTTTCTGCATGCCATAGAGTCGTTGCGGAGTTACTAGCATGAACCAATTCTGGTACTTCTTGCAAGCCAGCAAGTATTTCCTTGAAACACTCTAACTGTTCCTTAAAATAGCTATCCGACTCTTCATCAGCAGTTGCAAAGTGTGTAAAGATTCCCTCAACATTTGCTCCATGCTCCTTGAGTAAAGTTTGAGCTTCTTCAGCCTCGCTTGCACTTCTAAAACCAATTCGTCCCATACCTGAGTCAATTTTAAGGTGAACAGTTAAACCTGATAAGTCTGACTCTGTGGCTATGAGTTTCTGGATCCATTCCAACCCAGCCACTGTCAAGGTAATATCAAAGTCCTTAGCCAATGAAAGAGATTCAACCTCAGATACTCCTAAAATAAGAATCTTCTTAGAAATTCCTGCCTGACGAAGCTCGATGGCTTCATCGATATTCGAAACGCAAAAACCATCAACGTCACCCTGGATAGCTGTTGCAACAGCAACCGCTCCGTGTCCATAGGCATTGGCTTTTACAACTGCCCATTTGAGGGTATCTTGGGGAATGTGCGCTCCCATTTGTTGGATATTGTAGCGAATTGCTTCTAGATGAATAAGGGCCTTGGTTGGTCTATGTGGACTAGTTTTCATAATCTTCCTCCAAAATAACACTAGCTGTCACAAACTGATCTGTATGGCTGATAGATAGCCAAACTTTTCCTGAAAACGGGGATTTGCTGAAGTAGGGAGCACCTCTCTCATTATTCAAAATTTCCAAATCCTGAAATCCTAGCTTTCCAATACCCGTTCCCATAGCCTTTGAAAAAGCTTCTTTAGCTGACCAACGACCAGCCAAATACTCAATCTGTCTACGACCTTTGAGACTGACAAAGCGCTTCAATTCCTTGTCTGTCAAAACACGCTGCGCAAAGCCTTCTCTTTTTTCAACTGCATGTTGTATGGAAGCTAATGCTTCGATATCGATTCCGTGTCCAACTATCATTTTCGTCAAAAAGAGTTGAGGTTCCCCCAACTCCATCCTTTTCACTTATTTTGTTAAGGTAGTATAGATTTCTTCTACCAAGGCTACTGTGTTTTCCCATCCTAGACATGGGTCTGTAATAGAACAACCAAAGATTTCTGGTTGATTTTGGCGACCATCTGCCAAGTAAGATTCAATCATGAAACCTCGAACTGTCTTCTTGATCTTTTCATTCCAGTCACGATTGAGCAGAGCCTGACGAACAATTCGAACTTGCTCCATATATTGCTTGCCTGAATTATCATGGTTAGTATCAATCATGATAAAAGGATTTTCAAGCCCCATAGACTCGTAACGGCCGATAGCATCTAAGAGAGTTTCATAGTAGAAGTTTGGTTCATTCTTCCCATATTCATTCATAGCTCCACGAAGGATAACGTGGGCCAGGGGATTACCTGAAGTCTCAACTTCTTGTCCATGGTAAAGAAATGTTTGCTTGTTTTGTGCAGCATAGATGGCATTAAACATAACAGATAGATTTCCTGAGGTTGGATTTTTCATCCCTACTGGTGCATCAATCCCTGAAGCTACAAAACGGTGTTCTTGGTCTTCTACTGAACGCGCTCCCACGGCATGGTAGCTTACCAAGTCGTCAACTAAAACTAGATTGGAGGGATAAAGCATTTCATCTGCTGTAGTCAATCCAGTTTCTGTAATAACACGATAATGAAGCTGACGTACAGCCTGCAAACCATTAATCAAACTTGGTGCTTTAGAAGTATCTGGCTGATGAACCAAACCCTTGTAGCCATCTCCATTGGTGCGTGGCTTGGCTGTGTAAACACGCATGACCATGAAAATCTTATCCGCAACTTTCTTCTGCAAGTCTGCCAAACGGCGAGCATACTCAAGAACTGCTTCTTCATTGTCAGACGAACAAGGTCCAATGACCAACAAGATTCGGTCATCCTTTCCTGAAAGAATGTCTGCTAGTTCCTGGTCACGGCTTTCCTTATGTTGCAAGGCTTTTGCAGATAACTGTGTTTCCGCCTTAATCGCTTCAATATCGATTTCTTGACCTTTTTCAATAAATGCCATATTATTCTCCTAGTCTTTGGTAGATTTCACGTACAAGAGCCTCAGTATTGTCCCATCCTAGACATGGATCGGTGATAGATTTCCCAAAGACCTCTGGTTCATTTTGACGACCGTCTTCTAGATAAGACTCAATCATGAAACCACGAACATATTTTTTAATCTTTTCATTCCAGTCACGGTTAATCAAGGTCTGACGTACGATACGAATCTGATCCATATACTGCTTGCCTGAGTTATCATGGTTGGTATCAATGATGATAAAGGGATTTTCAAGGCCCATCTTTTCATACTGGGCAATGGTATCCATCAAATTATCATAGTAGTAGTTAGGAATGTTTTTCCCGTATTCATTGAGGGCACCACGGAGAATAGCATGCGATAGAGGATTTCCAGTCGTTTCAACTTCTTTCCCTAGGAAAAGGAAACTTTGTTTGTTTTGAGCCGCATAAATACCGTTGAACATGACATTGAGATTTCCAGACGTTGGATTTTTAAAACCTGTCGCAAAATCTGCTCCACTAGCTACAAAACGGTGTTGTTGATCTTCAACCGAACGAGCTCCAACTGCCATGTAAGAAATCAAGTCATCTACCAAAGGAAGGTTTTCTGGGTACAACATTTCATCCGCTGTCGTCATTCCTGTTTCAGAAATAACACGGTAATGCAGGTGACGAACCGCCTTGATCCCATTGATGAGACTAGGTGCTTCTTTGGCATTTGGTTGGTGAATCAAGCCCTTATAGCCATCACCATTAGTACGTGGTTTAGCAGTGTAGACGCGCATGACCATAAAGACACGGTCTTTTACTTCTTCTTGCAGTTTTGCCAAACGCTTAGCATACTCAAGAACTGCTTCTTCATTGTCAGACGAACACGGACCAATCACTAACAAAATGCGTTGATCTTCACCACGAATAATCGCTTCAAGTTCTTGATCGCGTTGTTGTTTATTGGCAAGTGCCTGTCCTTCTAATTTAGACAAACTACGAACTTCTTCAATATTAATTTTAGGGCTTTTGGCTGTAAATACCATGATTCATCCTCCTTATAAAGCAAACGGACGCCAAGCGAAAATTCACTTTTCACTAGGCATCCGCCTGAAAATTAGTCATTCTTAATGTCGTTTACCGTGACAGTTTTTAAATTTCTTACCAGAACCACATGGGCATAAGTCGTTACGCTTAACTTGGCTAAGATCCAAATCTGCAGGAAGCTCAGTCTGTTGTGCAGCAATATTACGAGTTGCTGTCGTACTGATATGACGCTCTGCTTGTGGACGCTCTTGTTCATGAATTTGTGCTTTCATCATCAAACGAGTCACATCAAACTCAATGGAACCAATCATATCATTAAACATACGGAAACCTTCTGCTTGATACTCAACGACTGGGTTATTCTGAGCATAACCACGGAGACCAACAGCATTTCGCAACTGATCAAGAGCATCGATATGGTCTGTCCACTTGTTGTCTACAACACGTAGGATCAAGACTTTTTGGAATTCTTTAACAGCTTCCTCATCACGAAGCTTAGCAACTTGGCTATCATAGACTTTCAAGGCACGTTGATAAAGTTCATCTTTGATTGCTTGGTCTGATAAACCTTCTAGGTCTGAAAGTGAAATTGAATCTTCTGGAAGCAAGTTGTATCTTGCAAAATTCAAGATAGCTTCTAGTTTTTCATCTTGTTTAGCACGCGCATGATTATCAACAACACGATTAATAGTGCGTTTAATCATTGCATGAATCTCAGGAGCCAAATCGCGATCAGCAGTGATGACATCGTAACGTTGTGAGTAGATAATCTCACGTTGCTCACGCATGACATCATCGTATTGAAGGACTTGTTTACGTGTGTCGTAGTTGTTTCCTTCAACACGTTTTTGTGCTGCTTCAACCTGACGTGTCAACATACGAGATTTGATTGCTTCGTCTGACATATTGAGACGTTCAAAGACACCCTTCAAGCGCTCTGAACCGAAACGTTTCATCAAATCATCTTCCAGAGAAAGGTAGAATTGTGACTCCCCTGGGTCCCCTTGACGTCCTGAACGTCCACGAAGCTGGTTATCGATACGACGGCTTTCATGGCGTTCTGTACCAATGACACAAAGTCCACCAAGTTCACGAACACCTTCACCAAGCTTAATATCAGTACCACGACCGGCCATGTTGGTCGCGATTGTAACTGCACCACGTTGGCCAGCATTCATGATGATTTGAGCTTCTTTGTAGTGGTTCTTGGCATTCAATACTTCGTGAGGAACGCCTGCGGCTACCAATTTTTTAGAAATATAATCACTGGTTTCAACTGCAACTGTACCAACCAAGACAGGTTGACCTTTTTGGTAGCGAGCTTTTACATCTTCGACAACAGCCTTAAACTTAGCTTCGATACTTGCATAGAGTAGGTCTGAGTGGTCGATACGTTGAACCGGACGGTTTGTTGGGATAGGAATAACACGAATATTGTAAATTTCGCGGAATTCTTCTTCCTCAGTCTTACCAGTACCTGTCATCCCTGACAATTTCTTATACATACGGAAAAGGTTTTGGTAGGTAATAGAAGCTGAAGTCTTGGTTTCATCTTGGATTGGCACACCTTCTTTGGCTTCAATCGCTTGGTGCAAACCATCAGAATAACGACGACCTTCCATGGTACGACCTGTAAATTGGTCGACAATCAAGATTTCCTGCTCTTCGCTGACCACATAGTCAATATCAAGAATCATGATGTAGTTAGCACGAAGGGCATTGTCGATAAAGTGAGTCAAGGCTACGTTTTCGATATCATAGAGATTTTCTAGTTTGAAGTAGCTTTCAGCCTTGTCAATACCAGAATCAGATAGACCAATTGTCTTAGACTGAATATCAATGATATAGTCATCCTTATCCAAAGACTTCACAAAATGGTCCGCCATATGGTAGAGTTGGCTAGTTTCAACTGCATTGGCTCCTGAAACGATCAAAGGAGTACGAGCTTCGTCAATCAAGATAGAGTCAACCTCATCGACCAAGGCATAGTTAAGCGGACGTTGAACCATATTCTCCGCACGAACAACCATGTTATCACGAAGATAATCGAAACCAATCTCTGAGTTTGTTGAATAAGTGATATCACACTCATAAGCTTCTTTTTTCTCCATTGGAGATTTGGCTGCCAAGTTGATCCCTACTGACAAACCAAGCCATGAGTACAACTCACCCATCTCAGTCGCGTCACGTTCTGATAGATACTCATTGACCGTAACTACGTGTACACCTTTACCTGAAAGGGCGTTAAGGTATACTGGCATAGTCGCTGTCAAGGTTTTCCCCTCACCAGTACGCATCTCAGGAACGTCACCATGGTGAAGAACGATTCCCCCCATAACCTGAACCTTATACGGGAAAAGACCAAGAACACGCTTAGCTCCCTCGCGTACAACAGCAAACGCCTCATACAAAAGTTGGTCAAGAGTCTCACCATTTTGATAGCGTTGTTTGAATTCTTCTGTTTTTGCTTTCAATTGCTCGTCTGTTAACGCAGCCATTTCATCTTCATATCTTAAGACTTTGTCCGCCATCTTTTCCAAGCGACGGAGTTCGCCTTTATCATTTTCGATGATTGTTTTTAGTAAATTTGCCATTTTTTTCCTTACTTTAAATTCTGAATATTTTAGAATGTTCTTTTTATTGTAGCATATTTGCCCAATTTTTTCAAGAAATATTCCGTTTTCCCTTAGGGCAAAAAAGGGCTAATCATCGAGATTAGTTCCTCTTAAAATTCCTACTCTTAGTTTCATTTTTCCCTAATTTAAACTTCTACTTAACTCAACATTGAGAATCGAAGCATCCTTCAGTTATTAGGCACTAATTTCCTCAGTTCTCTCAAGGAAGATTAGCCTTATTCTTTTCCAACTTCAGTTTTTTCATAAACTTTAGACAAGTATAAACTATCCAGTCATTGAGTAAGGATAAAAAGACTAAAACTATCCATATCAACCACCTAGCCAAATCCTTGGGCTCTAGTAAAATAAAATTAAATAAGATTAGCGAAAAAAGAGTGAAGGTTAGACTAAACAAGGCCATGAGAGGTAAATAAATCCAGTAAAAATAGTAAAGGAATGAAAAGTGCTTACTTCCTGGTCGTACCTTCCTTTGCCAACTAAAAAAGAAAAAATAGGGCACTAAAATCAACAATTGTAGCAACTTCTCCATCTCATCACCTCCAGAACTGTTTCCTATTTTTATTATAGCAAAAAGACCTGGAAAGTAGTTTCCAGATCTTGCAATTCTTAGAAATAAACGGCCAGTCTACTGTTTTGATGTAGAAGTACTAAAGTCAACCTTTGGAGCTGTCTTGGCTTCTTCGCTTTCTTTGAAGGTTTCTGCTTCTTTAAAGTTCATCATATTAGCAAAGAGAACAGTTGGGAAGCTTCTCAATTTTTGATTGTAGTCAGTTGCTGCCTGGTTGTAATCCTTGCGGGCTACAAAAATACGATTTTCGCTTCCAGCCAACTCCGTCATGAGTTGTTCCACATTTTGATTGCTCTTAAGCTCAGGATAGTTCTCTGTCAACACAAGCAGGCGTGAAATAGCTGAACTCAACTCACCTTGAGCCTCTTGGTTTTCCTTCGAAGTAACAGAGCCATTCCCAATTTTTGCACGTGCTTCTGCAATCTGGGTGAAGACCTCTGTCTCATGGTTCATTTGTCCCTTTACAGACTCTACCAAATTTCCAATCAAGTCTGAACGACGTTGGAGGGCTGTCGCTACATTTGCTTGAGCTTGTTCTACCTTGGTCTGTTCAGAGACAAGACCGTTATAAGTACCTACGACCGAGCAACCTCCCAGCAAGATAATAGCTAGTAAAATGCTCAATACATAAATGATTCCTTTATTTTTCATATCTAAACCTACTCATTTCTTTAAATTTTATACTGACATTACCAATCATCAGATGAACCTCCACCATCAAAGCCTCCGCCGTCCCAGCCACCAGAAGAATCTGAACCTGAGTCTGACCAAGATGAATCCGAATCGGATGAGTCACTAAACCACCATCCTCCGTCAGAGGAATCTCCTCCTCGGCCACCGCCGCCTCCTCTAATAATGGCTATAAATATGATAATGAAATAAATGATTATCCCGACTCCGAACACATTGTCCATAGGATCACTGTTCTTACGATGACTAGACGAGCTACTATTTCGACTCGATTTTTTACCACTGATGCTATCAGAGTAACGTCTGATTTTGGCGGAAGCATCTGCAAACGACGTTTCATCAGATGAAAAGGTTCCACTTCCCTTATAAAACTGATTATCCAAAGCTTTGGCAATCGCTAGAATTCCCTTACTATAGTCCCCATTTTTAAAATCTGTACGACTGGCTGCCAAGATCTGCTTGGTTTGGTAGTCTGTTATTCTAATTGCGGTATTATTACTTGTTTCAACTCTTGATTTTCGATCTTGAACAGCTACCACAATCAAACTTCCAAAATTATCTCCTGAATAACCTATCTTCCAGGCTCTAGCCGTCTCATTAGCGACCGTTTCAATGTTTTCTCCTTCTAAACTGTCCACGATATAAACTCCCACTTGAAGCTTTTCTGCCTTTTTACTATTAGCTTCATTCAAATCACGAATTTGTGTGATAGTGTCCTCTGTCAAATAATGATTTGGATCGTAGATACCATAGTCTGGTTTTTCAGGTGCTGTGAATGCTGATAAGAAGAGAAATACCATCAGCAATCCAAGGATACGCGCCAAGAAACTTTTCTTTAACAATCTATATTTTTTCATAATAACCTCCCTGTGCAAGGAAAATTGTTTAGAGAATTATAGCATTTTGATTTTTACAAAGAAAGTACATTTTCATTACAAATCTATGACAAGAACTAAGAAAATGATGTTTTTTTGATGACAAATCGGACTCTCTATTCTGCATTAAATGGTCTAAATTTCCACCATATTGACTGCAATCTCTAGAAGGAATAAGCAGAAGTACTCGGAACCAATCTTAGATAAATTTTGGATCTGTTGACAAGCCTTATTTCTTGGCATTATAGTTCATAAGATTTGCATTTCTTGATATCCAAGGATAGATCACACAACTCATGACAAAAGAGAGGCTTTGAGAGGGAGGAATTCCTCTGTACTACACCCCCGAAAAATTTAACTTTCGGAGTCTATACATTCTTAAATCTACTAGTCTTTGTATTCTTGTGGAGAAAATTTCAGATCCATAAAAAATTTTCAGAAATTTTTATTTTACAATATGATAAAAAATATAGTCATCGATATATTTATCTACTGATCAACCATTTTTAACGTTTTTTCCGTTATTCTCAAAATTTTCGAAATCACTTGATGAATTTATGATGTTTTAGCACTCTCTGTTAGGGGTGCTAATTCACTGGGTAATTTATTTTCAAAATAAATATAGACTTCATCTGTCGTAGCGTTCAAATTATCTATTTACATGCTTTTTATAGTGAAAACTTCTACATCCTACGCGATAATCTATCTCAAAATAATAATAATGATCTCTACCATCCTGGGCATTTTCCTTGTTCAAGACAAAGTAGTTCTTTTGGTTGATAGCCATGGTTCGCAGAATATCATCAATCAAGAAAGTCAAGGGTACATTCATGGCAGAGTATTTTTGGAAATCTTCCTCAAAACGAATGTAGTCATCTGAAAAATAGTCCATCTGTAGTTTGTTTTCATATAACTCTTTTCTAGTCATAAACTTCCTCCTGACAAAGTTGGATTGTGAGAATATCATCTACCCTTATTAATCGATAGCCTTCATCCGTTCTAATAGAGATTTCTTGAGGAGATAATTCTCTTACTTCACCCAATATCGTACTTTTATGATTTTTATCCTTGACCACGAAAGATCCTTTTAGGCGTCCGACGTAGAGCTGGGAAAGTAGCAACAACTTCTCGACTGGATTCAAATCAGGCGATACATCGACACGATTTTTTTCTGCACTGAGTGAACTGGTATGCTCCGATAGAAAAAAGCCCATCCACTTCTGCATGCCTGGATCTTGATAATCCCTCGCGGATTGAAAAGGCAAATAAGAGCGATCAATCATTTTAATCCATCTAATCCTCCAGCAGAGTGCCCTCCGATCAGCTTACTTCTGGCAATACTTCTCGATGCATCCTCTAAGGCAGTTGCCTTCAAAAGAGAAGTAAAGCCGAATTGTTCTCGAATGGAATCAATGGCAGTCTGGAGCCTTTCTTCTTTTTCTAGCTTGTCAACATCATCAAAAAGGGAAATTAAAGCAAAGGACTCGTCCACAAATCCTGAATAACTAATGGCAACGCTTCTGACAGCTCCAGAAGTATATTTGCTATGGAATAATTTCAGTACATAACTGACTAAAAGACCGGTATTATTGGTCGGCTCAATCTTCATCTGGGTATGGATGGAGCGTTTTTGTTCCTGCTTAGAAAATCCAAGATGAATAGACACAACTGTCGTCTTCTTTCTGGCCCGTCGAAGCCTGATAGCCACCTGCTCAGCCATCTCTCGAAGGATAATTTCGATGTCTCGCTGCTTGACATAGTCTCTCGGTAAAATTTGCGAATTGCCTAAGCCGTGAGATTTGGCTTTATAGGGCTTGTGAACATTACTCTCGTCTATTCCATTGGCATGAAACCACAAGCGAAGTCCAGCTTGGCCAAGTTCCTTCTTCAGGACATCCGGATTGCTATTAGCCAATTCCTTAATCGAATGAATTCCTAAGGCGTTCAAGCGCTTCTCCATTCGACGTCCAATCCCCCAAAAGTCAGTCATCTTTGGAATAGACCAGACCTTATCTTCCACATCCTGGTAAGACCAATTGGCTCGCATAGTCGGTGTGTGCTTGGCTTCATTATCCAAAGCCAACTTAGCAAGCAGAGGATTGGCATTCGACATGCCGACCGTCGAGTAAATCCCGGTCTGTCGCCAGATATCTCTCTGGATACGAGCCGAAAGCATGTCCAGCTTATCTTTACGAGAAATCTGCTGGTCCGGAACAAAATAATTAAGCGAACTAGTTAGATCAATAAAGCCTTCATCAATTGAATAAGGATAAATATCATCTGGACTGCCATAATTCTGGAAAATGCGCTGAATTTCCATGTTGACTGCGATATACTTATCCATCCGAGGAGGGGCAATGACGGTCTCCCGAGCCCAGTCTTCGATAAATCTCACATAGGCTGGGTCTGTCCGTAAGCCTTGTTTTTTGGCATTGTAGTAGGAAAATTTACGCGTCTTAATATCAAAGGGGAGGTCATAGGCACGGCCAACATTTGCTTTTCCAAAGACCTTTTTAAACATAGGTGAGGAGGCAAGAATCAGCCCAACAGAATTATCCGCCCGACTCATGACACAAAGGGAGGTTTTGAGGGGATGAAGTCCTCTTTCTACACACTCAACGCTAGCATAAAAGGACTTCATATCGACAAAGGCAATATCACTTTTGGGCTCTCTGGAATAATCAAAGTAGCCCATAGACTATCCCTCCATGGGTACGAAATTGCCCACGATAATACCCACAATCCGCGGATCTTCTTCGTAAGAAATTAAAATATCCTTGTATTTAGGATTGATGGAAACCAGACGCAAGCCTTCCTCTTCTCGATAGACCCGTTTGATATAGGTCTGGTTATTGCAAACCACTGCATAGACAGCACCGTCATAATCAAATCCGGTCTCTCGAATCAGAGCTACTGATCCATTTTGATATTTGGGTTCCATAGAATCTCCAGAGACCCAGGAAGCAAAATCGTGAGCTAGTTCCTCATTAAAGTAAACCGTGTCAAAGTTTCGATCATCATAAACTGAAGCACCAATCCCAGCTGACATGCGTTCGTAGACATGATACTCGTAGAGTTTTTCTGAAATAACAGTCACCTTCTTGGCTTGTTCTTCTTGAGCCAAGTCGCGAGCATAGACCACCACCTTCTCTTTCCCTTGATTGGAAAGGCTGTTATAGAGACGGACAATTTCGATTTGAGTAAAATAGCCTTTTGGTACTTTTAAAATCTCTTCTAGCTGTTTAACTTTTTCTTCGGAAGGCTCCTTGACTCCACGTTCCCAAGCCGAATAAGCCTGAAAACTAATGCCAAGCTTCTCTGCAATTTCTTTCTGTGTTAGCTTTAACTCTTTTCTCCGAGCCTTGAGTTTTTCTGGTTGGTACATATTTTACCTCCTAGTCTGATGCTTTCGTTGCAGGTTGACTTTATTTTTAAAAATTCAACCATTTTGGTTTATTTTTATTATATAAAAAAAGCAGACGACTGTCTAGTGGGAATGTTGAGGTATAACGAATATAATTATCTAGTAATACAAAAAAGAACGCCCCCAAAAGTTAGATTTTTTCTGTCTAACTTTTGGGGGGCAGTTCAATTTAGATGATTTTTTATTTTTCCTATTTTTACCTATGGTTTTATCCACTACAAAAAATTATAGAGCCCACAAACTCTAGTCACACATTTGAACTAGTGTTTTACATTGCCTTGATTAACAAGGTTACAAAATCTTTCATAATTACATTTTTTATTTATAGAAAAATATTAGTAATAAATTATGCAAATTCAATCTAATCACCATAAGTTTGCTCCCATTTTTTCATTTCTTCAACGATACTTCTTAGGGCAATACCTTTTTTTGTCACTTTATATTCAACCTGTGGAGGCGATGTCGGTAAAACTTTTCTTGATAAAATACCTTCTTTCTCGAAATCATGTAACCGTTGAGCTAATATTCTCGGATTAATACCTTCTACACTACGCAAAAGACTACCATAATGTATATTACCATCAATAATTTCAGATAAAATCTCAAGAGTAAATTTACCTTTTAGTAAATTCAAGACCCTTCTTGCTGGACAAATTGTTTTTTTCAAAGGTTGCATCTTGCAAGTCTCCATTCGTTTCCTCCTTTTTTGATAGTTACTATACTTTTTTTCCCTTCTTGTTTCAGAAATAATTACATGATAAGCTAATTATATCACTTGAAAGTGGAAATTACTATGAATATTATAACTAAGTTTGACCGTATCAAAGATATTCTCTGTCGCGCTGGTGGAAGATACCTTGGTACTGGATATACTCAAGTAAAATATTTTCAGAAAGTTAAATGTATTGCTTTTGATTGATAAATAAAAATTGGTTTGATGAAATAACGGAGGAAGCTTGATGAAAAAAACAAATACAAAAGCGCCAGCTTATCTACTTTTTATTCTTTCGCTAGGATACATTATGGCGGTCCTAGATACAACCGGAGTGGTTCTTGCTGTTCCTCATATCGAAACAGCTATGAGCGTCTCATTAGAGCAATCCATTTGGATTATTAATGCCTATACACTAGCTTTAGGGTCTTTGCTCCTACTTTCAGGAAATTTAACAACAAAATATGGTGCTAAACGAATTTTATTAATTGGAATGACAATTTTTACACTTGCCTCGTTAGGGTGCTCTGTTTCACCAAATATTGAAACATTAATTATAATTAGATTCATTCAAGGTTTCGGTGCTTCTTTGTTCATGCCAAGTTCATTAGCACTTTTATTCATTTCATACCCCGATTCTACTAAAAGAGCACGTATGTTAGGAATCTGGACAGCAATTATTTCTGTTGCAACCGGTACTGGTTCTTTTATTGGTGGACTAATTATTAACTACTTCGGATGGAGGGGTATTTTCTTAGTCAATATTCCATTTGGAATTTTGACAGTAATTTCAATATTACTTCTCGTGAAAAATAATATTGCCAATCTAAAGACCAGAATTGATATCTTTAGTAATATATTTCTGGTTACAACTATCGGAAGTCTAGTTATTTACCTTGTTGAAGGGAATCAATATGGTTATAGTAACTCAAATCTTTTATTGTTTCTTCTCATATTTATATTATTTGCTATTGGTTTAGTAGTCCACGATAAAAAAAGTAAAGCACCTATTGTTCCCCACCAACTATTAAAAAATGCTAAGTTTATTGTCTCTAATCTATTAGGTTTAGTAGTTAACATTTCACTATATGGCATTGTTTTGGTGCTAGGACTCTATTTTCAAACTTATTTAAACCTTTCCTCAATGGTTTCTGGACTCCTCATTCTACCAGGAATGATTGTCTTAATTATTGGTAATTTATTTTACGCACGTGCTGTAAAACGATTTTCCGTGGGAAGCCTCGCTACTGTCTCAATTATTTTTGCCATTGTAGGAGCAGCAGGAATTTTTGGAATTGGAGTTCTTTTTCATGAAATTCAACTATACATCCTAATTCCTTTATTTTCTTTAATGAGTCTAGGTATCGGAGTGTTAACTCCAGCAACTACAACCATTCTTATGGAAGCTGCTGGTCAAGAATTATCTGGAATTGCTGGTGCAACTCTAAACGCTAACAAACAGATTGGTGGACTTTTTGGTACAACAATTATGGGGATTGTAACTACTAATTTATCCCATGATTGGAATATAGTCATCGTTGTCGCATTTTTGGTTAACGTGATAATGTATATTGCTACTTGGTTAATTGCCAGTCGTTACCTTTATGGAAAAGAATAAAAAGTAGACGAATGTCTAGTGGAAAAATCTATTTTTGAACCCTACTTACTTCATCTCCATAAAATGATACTGACTTACAAATAAAGAAGAAAACCATCTCAAATTTAATGAGATGGTTAATCATTTAGTCTACTCTATAAAAGACTTGTTCTGAACTAGTTGGAGCAGCTTGACCAGCAATAAGCCTATTTTTACTTGGATCAGAATCAACCCACTTCATAGTAGTTCCCGCAGGATAAACACTCATACCAAATCCTGTATTCCCACTTCTAACACTAAAGTTAATACTCCCATCGTTACCTAGACTCACTTTTTCAATGTTACCACTATTCACTAGTCCATTTTTATCGAATGTAAACTCTTGCCCAAGTCCATTTCTCCATGTTCCAACTAGAGTAGAGAAATCTCCATTTAGAATGGCTTGCTCATCTATTTTTTGTGACTCAGCATTCGTTTGCTCTTCTTGTGTCGAAGGTTTTTCCTCAGTAGTCATAACACTATCTTGAGTAGTCGTTGAACTAGTGGTTGTTGTACTAGTCGCTGTCGTACTAGTAGCAGAAACCTGTTCTGTTGTAGCATTTACTGCTTCTACATCTTGCTTCTTATGATTAAAGAAGAGCATAAAACTTATCAGTACTATAGCAATTAAACAACTTAACAGAATCAAAATCCAATTGATGCTTTTTCCTATTTTCATTTATAACTCCTTTAAATTATTCGCATTTAATTATATCATACTAAACTTATACTAGGAAGAAATTGTATAAGACAAAGGCTAGTGGTGTGATTTTTGGGGGTTAACTCTCTATTGAGGATTAAAAAAGAACACCCCGAAAGGTGTTCTTTGTAAATATAGTCATTCTTTCGAAGAACGTTTACTAAATTGTAATGCTTTACGAGCTTTTTTCAATCCTAGTTTGAAAAGTCTGGCTTTTAGGACAGCTCAAAAGCGCTTGATAGGAAACGTCCGAAGAGTTTCTGCCGATTTTGATTTCAAGAAATAGGAATAGATGTATCTATAATAGTGAAATTTCTTAATGCAAAACTTTCAATCCTATCCTCTTCCTTCTCATCCTAATAAAGTTTGTAATATTGGAATAACAACGATAAATAGAACCGTACTTAGAGTCACCACATTCGTAGAGAATTCCACATCTCCTTTTCCCTGATTAGCAAGGATTGGGAGAACAGCTAGAGCTGGTGTAGCGGACTGAATCATAAAGGTCTTAAATTCTACTGTCGCCATATTTGGCGCAAAGAACTTCAATACAAGAAGCATGATTAGAGGAGCTAGGATAAAGCGTCCAACTAAAGTGACAATTGTATCTTTATCAAAAGTAATAGTATTCAAGCCTGCCTTTGCAAGAACGATACCAATATAAATCAGAGATAGGGGAGTGACGATATTTCCAACATAAGTCAAGGTATTCGTTGCGAAGTCTGGAATAGAGATTCGAAGAATCAAACATAGCAGAGCCACAAGAAAACCTACAAGCGGAGCTGGCAGCAATTTCTTCCAGTCAAATTTACTTGTCTCCTTGCTTTGACCCGATTTACTGTCACTCGTCATCAAATACACGCCCAATGTCCAGGTGGAAATCGTGTTGGTGATATAGTAAATTAAGAAATAAGGAAGAGCCTGATCCCCAAAAAGAGCAACGTTTAAAGGTAAACCAATAAAAATAGTATTGGCATTCACAAAAGTATTAATCATGGTTCCTCGCCGTCCTGGACGAACCTTGAAAACCACAACTGCAATATAAGCTACGATATAGCCCAAGATAAAGGCCACAAATGTATAAAGGAGACCTCCAGAAAGACTGATTAGCTTATCTAGTGTTAGGTATTTCATCACCGACACAAAGATTGACGCTGGCAAGGCTACATTCATGATCAAACGAGATAGGTTAGGTCCAAAGGCATCTCCAAACCATCCCTTCACCTGAAGAATATACCCCAAAACAATGATAGCGATAATCGGAATAATACTCGTAATCGAGGTTAACAAGAGTGACATAGGTATCCTTTCTAAATTACTTAAGTCCACAGCCCATACAAATCTGTCGCTAGCAAAGGATAGACAGCAACAATGAATTATTTATACTCTGGATACCACTTCAAATCACGAACTGCTTTGGCCATATCTGTTTCCTTAGCACGCGCAAGACCTTGCTCTTGTGCTTTTTTAGCGACTGCTTCTGCTACTTTAATAGAAACACCTGCTACATATTTGAACGGTGGCAAGACAGGAGCTCCTGGTTGGCCTGGATTGACAATACCACTCAATGAATGAGCTGCTGCTCCAATCATTTCATCAGTCAAAAGACTTGCTTCAGAAGCCAGCATACCTAGACCAAGACCTGGGTAAATCAAGGCATTATTGGCTTGACCAATCACATAGTCGACACCTTTATAAGAAACTGTATCAGCAGGAATTCCTGTTGCGACAAAAGCTTTGCCATCTGACCATTCAATCAAATCTTTGGCACTAGCTTCTGCTAGTTTGGTTGGATTTGACAAAGGGAAAATCATCGGACGTTCTGTGTTTTCACACATAGCTTCTACTATTTCTTTAGTGAAGGTATTAGGCTGAGTCGAAGTTCCTACAAGAATGGTTGGCTTCACAGTCTTCACTACTTCAAGCAGATCAGTCAACTTGTCTGCATTACTAAAGTCAGCACGTTTCTTAGCAAACGGTTTTTGTTCAGGGGTTAGGTCATCCATGTCAGCAAAGAGAAGACCTTGTTTATCAACCATAAAGAAACGTTTATAGGCTTCTTCTTCAGAAAGACCTTCATTCACCATTTCACGAAGAACACGAGAGGCAATTCCTGCACCCGCAGTACCACCACCATAGCAGAGATAAACTTGATCTGTTAATTTTTCACCACTAATATCCAGTGAACCAAAGATACCACCCAAGGTAACGATTCCTGTACCTTGAATATCATCATTAAAAGTTGGAATTTGTTTCCGGTATTTTTCAAGAATATTGGCAGCATTCGAGCGGCCGAAGTCTTCCCAGTGAAGGTAAAGTTTAGGAAAGAGACGTTCTGCTGTTTGAACAAATTGGTCAATGAAGTCGTAGTAACGTTCACCGCGAACCCGTTCGTGACGATTCCCTAAGTAGTTAGGGTTGTTACGAAGTTCTTCACGGTTAGTCCCTGCATCAATAACTAAAGGAAGGACCATAGAAGGATCGATTCCAGCAGCACCCGTGTAGACCATCAATTTCCCAACAGAAATATCGACACCATTTGTTCCCCAATCACCGATTCCAAGAATTCCTTCTGCATCTGTTACAACAATGAGACGAATCTCGCGATCCCCAGCAGCATTTTTCAAAGTGGCTTCAATATTTTCAGGATGATTGATATCAAGATATCCCGCATATTGTGGATCTACAAAGAGGTCACTATAGCCTTCAATGGTATCTGCAATGGTTGGATCGTATACAATTGGATTGAATTCCTCCAAATGTTGAGAAAAGAGGTAATAGAAAAGAGTTCGGTTGGTATTAAAAATTTCCATTAGGAAAAGACGTTTTTCCAAATCATTGGCTTTTGTTTGCATTTGTGCATAAGTTTGCGCCGCTTGTTCTTCAATCGTTTGAACATATGGTGGCAGTAAACCAATAAGACCTAGTTCCTTTCGCTCCTCTAAGGTAAAGGCAGTCCCTTTATTGAGGAAAGGGTTGTTTAAAATATCATGTGCAGTCATAGTGCAACCTCCTTTTTACTCCTATTATACCACCTAAAATGAATTGTTTGGAAAACTTTGTCGTTTAAAAAATACAATCGTGTACGCATATGTTATAATGAGTCTACGAAGACAATTTTCTAATAAGCTCTTTTATACTTAAAACACTATTGTTAATGGCACTTTAAGGTGTTATTTTTTATAAAGTTCTGAACTCATAAAACTCTCGATGATCACTCTTTCCTAAAAGTTTCGAGTAAAAGAAACTAATCATACAAATTGACAATCCGAATTAAAATAAAAATTATATAAGTTTGCTATGTAATACTTTGTATTTTTTAATATGTTTTTTTGTCATACAAAACTTGTATTCTATTTATATGACGAATAAAAACTATTTACAACAATATATTTCCCAAAAAGTGAAATATTTTCGAACACAGAAAAAAATGAGCCAGGAAGAACTTTCGGAACAAGCAGGACTTGGGCTTAAGTATATCAATCAACTTGAAAACCAAAATGTGAATCTGACCATTCACAGTCTTGAAAAAGTGATTGTCGCCCTAGAGATGACCCCAGAGGAATTTTTCAATTTTGATAGCCTTGAATCAACCTCTGATAAGACCGACAATCTTTCACTCAAAAGAATCAACATGAAGATTAAACAGCTCCCTATTGATAAACGAGAAAAGATGTTGGTCATTTTTGAAAGTATCTTAGATAACCTTTGATATCCCTGACTCACTTACATTTTAACCGGTGAATACTCGTATAGTCAAATTGTAGGATACGGATAAAAAGTGTTTATCTGGTGATTTCCACTTATTTTCCTTCTCCAACTAATGAAAGTGAGCCCATATGAATTTAAAAGATCTACAATATTTTTATGACCTCTGCCAGCTTCAATCCTATACGGAAGTAGCAAAACAACATAAAGTCAGCCAGCCATCTATTTCTTATGCCATCAAGCGCTTAGAGGAATCTTTTAATTGCAAATTGATTTACCATGATCCTTCACATCGTTCCTTCAAACTAACTCCTCAAGGGCAGATCCTTCTAAAGCATACAGAAAAGATCTTACCTGAGGTTATTTCTACTCGCAAAGAAATCAATCGTTCCTTGGCCCAATACTCTACTGTAGGATTCCCTCCTATTATCATTCAGTATCTCTTTGCTGCCTTAAACGAAAAAGATAAATTCGATTTTTTAAAAAAAGTACGCCCTATCCGCGGTGGCTCCGTAGAGTTATTAAATCTTCTCCTCAAGGGAGACCTTGATGCAAGCCTACTAGGTTTGATTGAACCACTCAATCATCCTTCAATAGAGACGCATGAACTCTTTCATAAAGAACTGTATGTCGTTTTATCTAAGAACCATCCTCTTGCTACTGCTCCTTCCCTCACTTTTGAAGATTTAGTAGATCAATCCTTTATACTTTTAGACGAACACTTTGTTCACCTGAAAGCTTTTGAACTACTTAATCAAAAGCATCAAAACAAGGCAGAAATATTCTTTAAGAGTGACGATATTGTCATCATTAAAGAACTTTTAAAGAAAGGGATTGGCCTTAGTTTACTAGCTGATATCGCACTTTCTGATGAAGATGATGATTTAATAAAAATCCCTCTAATACCGGAGGACCAGATAACATTTACAGTTTATTATGCTTATCTCAAATCAGCTACACTGTCATCAGAAGTAGAAGCCTTATTTAATCTCATTAAATCATATGAATAGAAAAAAACTCTAACTATCAACTACCTGATAGCTAGAGTTTTTTACATTATAGGTATTAGACTAAAGTACGAAGAAATAGGATATGATCTCCGAATCTTTTCATTTACCCGATACCATTCAAGGAGATTTCTAATTATAAATCTACAAGATATCAATAAAAAAGAACACCCCGAAAGGTGCTCTTTGTAAGTATAGTAATTCTTTCGAATTAACGTTTACTAAATTGTGATGCTTTACGAGCTTTCTTAAGACCTGGTTGGAAACACTTTTATTTGAATAAGTTTCAATATCCGCTTAAAATCAATGTTTTCCCACATTTACAGAAAACAAAATTTCATCTAATTTGAATCAATTTCAGTTGAATGGTGTGAATTTTACCCTAAAAATACACAAATTGAGCTAGATTTTACCA
>NZ_JUOS01000114.1 GCF_001075875.1 Streptococcus oralis | reverse complement strand
GTTTGTTTAGTTGGTTTCTTCACATCATTTACGATTGGTACGTAGATGATTGGTGTGTCTCGTGAAATACGATCTGGATCACTTTCATCATTTGGTTCAATCGTTTTATCAACTATATTGTAACCCCAAGCTTGAGGTTGTTCTTCCTTAATTTTGTATCCAGCTGGAGCATCAGGAATTTTAGTTTCTGCTGCCTCTTTAGGATTCCACGGATTATTTTCATAAGTCTTAGATACTGAACCTGGAATAACATTTCCTGCTTCATCTACTTGGATAATTTTTCCTAATGATTTATATACAACGTGATCTGTTACTTCTGGTTGATCTGGAGTAACTGTCTTAGATCCAGCTTCCTTCTTATCGGCATAGTAA
>NZ_JUOS01000113.1 GCF_001075875.1 Streptococcus oralis | reverse complement strand
CTCCAATGTTCAACAAAAACTATTATATCATGAAAATTTACAAAAAACAAGCTTTATTTTGCTAAATTATAGTTTTCAATCAAAATTTCCACAGCTTTTTCAAGTTTTTTATAAAAACTATCGACATTTCCATTCTTTATGATTGCGAATTGATTATCTAGTTCAGCAATTTCACCGATAATCTTTTTCCCAATGGTTAATGTGTAGCCTTCAAACTTTTCCTGACCAACTAAAACAGTTGCGTCTGTTAATTGAATTTCAATTTTTTTATCTTTTTTACTCATACCATACCTCTTTTCACTCTTCCTATTGTACAAGAAATTTAAAAAACTGGCAAGAAAAAACTCTTTATAAGGGCAGCCTTGATAAAGAGTTTTTGTGAGAGAATCTATTTTTTTAATCTAGGGAAGACTCATTGTTAGTGGGTTGTCCCACCCACTAATTTTATGTCCTTATCTTTATAATCTACGATAGCACCAATCGCAGCTTCGATACCTCTGACGATATCAGTTAAATTCATAGATGCTGTATTAGGCTTATTTACCACTTGTTCTGTCATATAAGGAATATGCATAAAACCTGCTCTCATATTGGGAAACTTTTTATCCGCTAAATAGAGAGCCTGATACATCAAATGATTGCAAACAAAGGTTCCTGCTGTATTGGAAACTGTAGCTGGTAGCCCTTCCTCTTTTATGGCTTGTACCATTGCTTTGATCGGTAGTGTGCTAAAATAGGCTGCTTGACCCTCCTGGCGTATAGGAGTGTCAATCGGCTGATTTCCTTGGTTATCTGGAATTCTAGCATCATCTTGGTTGATGGCAACTCGCTCAGGAGTTAGACTAGCTCTTCCTCCTGCCTGTCCGATGCAAAGCACAGCATCTGGATGGTATCGATTTATTTCTGCTTCTAAAACCTCTGCTGATTGATAAAAGACCGTTGGGATTGCTACCCAATGAACCTCTGCGCCATGAATCTCTGACGGTAATGATTTAACAGCTTCCAAGGCTGGATTGACCTTTTCACCACCGAAAGGATCAAAACCTGTTACTAATATTTTCATTTTATTTCCTTTACTAAAATGCCAAAAAGTACATCAAAAATACATGAATGATAATCATGACAATAGCTACTCCTACCTGCGCTTTGATAACCCCATTTGGATCTTTCATATCCAGGAGAGCTGCCGGTAGAGCATTAAAGTTAGCCGCCATTGGAGTCAATAAGGTTCCACAGCAACCTGCCGTCATTGCTAGAGCTGCAGCCACGATTGGATCAGCTCCCAAGGCAAATACAAAGGGAACACCAATTCCAGCAGTAATAACCGTGAAGGCAGCAAATGCATTCCCCATTATCATGGAGAATAGAACCATCCCAAGGACATAAGCCACTACACCCATAAAACGACTACCCGAAGGAACTAGACCGCTGATTAAATGCGAAATCAAGTCTCCAACGCCCGCAACGGTAAAAATTGCTCCCAAAGCCCCTAAAAGTTGAGGCACAATCCCACTAGTTGAGACTTGCTGAACCATGCGATTATTTTCTGCTAACAAGCTTTTAGGAGAACTCTTAGTAATCAATAAAAGAGAGATGGTTGCAAAAAATGCTGCAAGGCTGATAGCAATCTTACTAAAGTCAGGAATCATTTTTGCTAATACCAAAGCAATCAAAGCCATTAACATGACCGGAATAAAAATTTTATTCTTTAGTCGTTTAGCTTCAATGTTTGCCTTGACTTCATCCAGAAACGGTAAGGTTCCGATACGAACCTGTTTAAAGAGAGTTAGTAGTGCTAATAGCACTACGATAACTCCAATACAGATAGAAGGTAGATAAGAGCCACCGATAAAACTGATGCCCAATAAAGCCCAAAACCCAGCTGTTCCAAAGCGAACTGGGTTTGTTTTATCTTTATAGCTACAATAAGCCGTATGAAGGAATTGACAACCAATCACAATATAGGTCAACTCTAATAACTGACTTGCTAGATTGCTCATTCTTCTTTTCCTTTACTAAGCTTTTTCACTAGCAGTTTTCTATCAAACAGGTAATTGTAAATTCCTACCACAAGTAGGGCCACTCCTGCAACAATAAGCGAAGCCGAAGCGATGCCTGCATAATTACTTTCGTAACCTAATTGGTCCAGAGTGCCCCCCACCAAGAGGACACCACCTGCACCAACGAAAGTGTTCTGAGCAAAGAAATTTGCAAAATTATCATTTGCTGCTGCACGCGCTTTTAGCGCTTCGCTCTCCTGCTCCGTTAATTTTCTACCTAATTGAGACTCTGCTGCTGCTTGTCCCATGGGTTGAACCAAAGGTCTTACAAACTGCGGATGTCCTCCTAGACGGATGGCAAAGAAGCTATCGAGTTCCCGAAAAAAGAAATAGACTGTATAAAAACTTCCTACGGTTAGACCTTTAATCTTTTGAATCAAGTCAATCGAACGTTGCTTGAGGCCAAAAGTTTCAGATAAACCTACCAGTGGCAAGGTTACCATAAAAATCGTAAGAACTCGTTGATTACTAAATTCTTTTCCCAAAATTTCCAAGAATTCAACAAGAGAAACTCCAGAAACTAGAGCTGTAACTAAACTAGCTAAGACTACCGTTGCGATTGTATCTAACTTATAGATAAAACCAACCACAATGATAAGTATCCCTATTAGTTTAATCCATTCCATATAGGCCCCTTTATTCCAAAAGTACTAGTCTGTTTTATTTGACATGACTTTCTAGTTCTTTTTGGTATTTATTGTTTGACTCCAATTTTTCTTTTTGCCATTTTTCAAGAGCTGCTTGATATTCTTTAGCAGTTACAATCTCTTTTTGCAATTTCATTCCCTTGAAGATGTATGGATCACCCTTAATACCTACTTGTGAGTATGGTTTAGAGAATGGAACGACATTGCTGACAACTGGTGAACCACCTGATGAAGCTGTTGGCATCAAGAGAGAACTATCAGTAAGCCAAGCTTGAGCTTTAGCATATTTTTCATATCTCTTATCCAAGTCATTTTTCTCAGAAACTGCATCATCCAAGAGTTTCTTATATTCGTCCAAACCTAGTTGAGCTACTACTTCCTTATCTTTTCCTTTAGTAATACCAAGGTGTTTCATAGCGGAACCGGTCTTAGGATCCATGATATTGAGATAACTTGCTGGATCTTGGTAACTTGGAGCCCATCCAGTACTGTTCAAGTCATAGTCTTTTTGAGCAGGAACACGCGCTTGAGATGTAATGCTTTCCTTCTCGTTATCAGTCATCTGAAGGACATCGATCACGACATTTTCTGAACCAAGAGTTGACTCGATTGATTGTTTAAAGGAATTGCTTTGTTGAACGGCAATGGTATCTGTCTGTTCAACTGGGACATCCAAGTGAATTGGGAAGGTTACACCTTTTGCTTCCAACTCTTTCTTAGCTTTTTCAAATGAAGCTTTGGCTTTGTCAGGATTGTAGATGGTATCTTTTCCGTCGACGAGCTCAACACCTTTCCATTGGTCTCCATAGTTGACCAATTCTTTTTGAGCGATATCACCAAAGTTTTTACCACCAGATTGTACAAAGTTATCTGGTACTAAGCTGTTACGAATAATCTTGTCCGCACCATCTTCACCATTGAGCTGGGCAGCATAAGAATGACGGTTGAAGGCAAAGTTGATGGCTTGACGGAAGTCCTTGTTCAGCATTGCTTCTTTTGTAGAAGTTTTCTGTTCTTCACTTGTTTTCGCTGTCTTATTGAAAGATTGACGGTTTACGTTAAAGGTAAAGTAGTAACTAGTTGAATCCTGTGGACTATATGTAATTTTATCCCCGTATTGTTCCAAAGTAGAAGCAAAGTTTGAGCTACTTGGGAAGAGGCGAGCTGTTGTGTAAACACCTGAAGAGAAGCTACGGATCAAGGATTCTTGGTCTGATCCATCATAGTAAGTTAATTTAACTTTCTCGATTTTAACCTTCTCTTTATCCCAATAATTTGGGTTCTTTTCATATTCGATTAAAGATTTTGAAGTCAATGTCTTCAAAATATATGGACCGTTATAAAGAATACCAGCTGGACTGACCGTTCCATAATTTTTACCAGAAGCTTTGAGGAATTCTTCATTTACTGGCAACATAGTTGCTGAAGTTACTTTGGAATTCCAGAAAGTTTCAGGTGCGTTTAGAGTGTACTCAACAGTATAATCATCCACTGCCTTAACTCCAACTGTTGAGAAGTCGTTAGTCTCACCAGTCATATATTCATTCAAGCCCTTAATTGAGTTTTGAATAAGAGTGACACCGTCTGATTTGCCATCAGCTACGTGTTTCAACCCAGTAACAAAGTCATGCGCAGTTACTTCAGCGTATTCTTCACCTTCTGACGTGTACCATTTAACCCCTTTGCGAAGTTTATAAGTATAAGTCAAACCGTCTTGTGAGACACTCCAATCCTCAGCGAGGGAAGGAATCAAATTCCCATATTCATCGTTTTCCAACAAACCATCAACGACGTTACCGATGATATCAGTTGTTGAAGTACGAGTTGCGATACTGTAGTCCAAAGATGATGGGTCTACTCCATAGACATAAGAGAAAGTTGTAGGCGCATCTGCTTCCTTGTCAGCTTTACCACAAGCTACTAGAAGAACTGCTGTACTCAGGACCACTCCTGCTGTTAACATCCACTTTTTCGTTTTCATAAAGATCTCCTTTAATAATTTTTAATCTACTTTTACAATCCAACCTTCTGGTGCTTCAATGTCACCAAATTGAATACCTGTCAATTCATCGTATAGTTTACGAGTCACTGGACCAACCTCTGTTTCACTGTAGAAAACGTGGAAGTCATCACCATGTTGGATTCCTCCAATTGGTGAGATAACTGCCGCAGTACCGCAGGCACCTGCTTCTACAAATCGATCCAGACTATCAATTGGTACATCTCCTTCAACAGGCTTCAAGCCCAAACGATGCTCTGCCAAATAAAGTAATGAGTACTTGGTAATCGATGGCAAGATTGATGGACTCAGTGGGGTTACAAACTCATTATCAGCTGTAATTCCAAAGAAGTTTGCTGAACCAACTTCTTCAATCTTGGTGTGGGTTGATGGGTCTAGATAAATAACATCTGAAAAATGACGGGATTTAGCCATTTTTCCTGGCAAAAGACTAGCTGCATAGTTCCCACCAACCTTGGCAGCCCCTGTTCCATTTGGTGCAGCACGGTCATACTCGTCTTGAATCAAGAAGTTTGTTGGAACCAATCCACCTTTAAAATAATTTCCAACTGGCATAGCAAAGATGGTAAAAATATACTCCTCAGCTGGTTTTACCCCAATGATATCTCCAACACCAATCAAGAGCGGACGAAGGTAAAGAGTTCCACCAGTTCCATAAGGGGGTACGTATTCTTCATTTGCACGAACAACGACTTTACAAGCCTCTACAAACATTTCTGTTGGAACTTGTGGCATCAAGAGACGATCACAGGTACGTTGCAGACGTTTAGCATTTTCATCTGGACGGAAGAGTTGAATACTGCCATCCTTTGTACGATAGGCTTTCAATCCTTCAAATGCTTGCTGTCCATAGTGAAGGCTTGGAGATGATTCTGAAATATGCAAGGTTGCATCTTCTGTTAATTCTCCTTGAGACCATTGTCCATTTTTAAAATTAGCGATATAACGATAAGGTAGTTTCATATAGGAAAAACCGAGATTTTCCCAATCAATCGTAACTGTCATGACAATCTCCTTTATTCTAATCAAGCTCTTTGTTCTATTCTACACTATTCTCCTAAAAATTCAAGTATTATTTGTAATTTTCTGAAAATTTTACTTATAAAAAATCAGTCACTAAGACCGATTTTTAATTTTCTTTGTCTTCTTTAAAGATTTCTTTGAGGTAGGCATCAAAAACTTCCTCATCTGAAATAGTATCAGAGATGAAGCTTCCATTACTTGTACGCTCTGATAGATTCAAATCTTGTAGGACTGCTTCATAAATCGTTCCATTATTTGATTGGATGACAAGCGTTTGTTCTCCATCTTCTACTTCTGTACTAAAGAGATCTCCGATAAATCCTTGTTCAGAAACTGCACCAGCTAGGAAGACGCGATGGGGTTTACTCTTCAATTCTCTAAGAACTTGAAGACCACGATTAGCACGACTGGTTGCTGGAATTTCCTCGATTGAAACACGCTTAAGGCTTCCACGATGTGTCAAAAGATAGAAAGATGAAGTATTGCAGATAAAGGTTGACTGTATCACATCATCTGCTTTCAAGTTCATGGCTTTGACACCTGCTGCCTTGGCACCGATGACAGGCACTTCTTCGATGTTGAAGCGGAGGGCATAACCATTTCGACTGATCAACAGAACATCATCCAATTTAATCGGAGCTACTGCTACAATCTGGTCAGTATCATCTTTCAACTTAGCATACTTGACAGATTTAGAACGGTAGGTTCTCCATGGAGAGAATTCTTTGCGTTCTACACGTTTGATTTGGCCAAGTCGTGTTGCTGCAAAGTAGGTTGTCGCATCCTCAAACTGATCCACAACTTCAACATAGAGCACTTCTTCATTGGTTTCAAAGTTTGTAATCGTTTGACTCAAGTGTTCCCCGATATCCTTCCAACGAATATCTGACAACTCATGGATAGGTCGATAGATGACATTTCCAAGCGTTGTAAAAATTAAAAGGTGTTGAGTAGTTTTGACAGATTGAACGAATAGCAATCGGTCATCATCCCGTTTACCAATTTCTTCTAAGGTTGAAGCTGCAAAGGAACGAGGGCTAGTACGTTTGATATAACCTGCCTTCGTCACGCTAACGTAAGTATCTTCTTCAGCGATCAGACTAGCTGTATCAATCTCGATGACTTTTGCTGTATCTTCTAAAGTACTCAAACGTGGAGTCGCAAATTTCTTCTTGACCTCACGAAGCTCTTTTTTCATGAGATTGTACATAGTTCGTTCGTCACCGATGATAGCCGCAAGCATAGCAATCTTCTCACGAAGTTCTGCTTCTTCTTCTTGCAAGACAACCACGTCTGTATTAGTTAAACGATAAAGTTGCAAGGTAACGATAGCTTCAGCCTGTTCTTCTGTAAATTCATAGCTGACCTTGAGGTTTTCCTTTGCATCAGCCTTATTCTCAGAAGCACGGATAAGGGCAATGACTTCATCCAAAATCGAGATAACGCGAATCAAACCTTCCACGATATGGAGACGTTTTTCAGCCTTTTCCTTGTCAAAGCGAGAACGAGCCAAGATGACTTCACGACGGTGGGCGATATAGCTAGACAAAATCGGTACAATTCCAACCTGGCGAGGCGTAAAATTGTCAATCGCCACCATGTTGAAGTTGTAGTTGATTTGCAAGTCAGTGTATTTGAAAAGGTAGTTGAGAACAAGTTCCGTGTTCGCATCTTTTTTGAGTTCTATAGCGATGCGAAGACCATCACGGTCAGATTCATCACGAACCTCAGCGATACCTGCCACCTTGTTATTGACACGGACTTCATCGATTTTCTTGACCAAGTTAGCCTTATTGATTTCATAAGGAATCTCAGTGATAACGATTTGTTCCTTACCACCTTTAAGCTTCTCAATTTCAGTCTTGGAACGAACAACCACGCGCCCCTTACCAGTTTCATAGGCCTTTTTGATCTCGTCACGACCTTGGATGATTGCTCCTGTAGGAAAGTCTGGTCCAGGCAAGAATTCCATCAACTTATCAACCTTGGCAGTTGGGTGATCAATCATATAAACCGTAGCATCAATAACCTCTGCCAAATTATGCGGTGGAATATCTGTGGCATAACCAGCTGAAATACCTGTTGAACCATTGACTAAGAGGTTTGGAAAGGCTGCTGGCAAGACAGTTGGCTCCTTCTCGGTATCGTCAAAGTTCCAAGCAAAGGGAACTGTCTTTTTATCGATATCCTGAAGAAGGTAGCCTGCAATCTCTGACAAACGAGCTTCCGTATAACGCATAGCCGCAGGTGGATCTCCGTCCATTGAACCGTTGTTTCCGTGCATTTCAACTAGAATCTCACGGTTTTTCCAGTCCTGAGACATACGAACCATGGCATCATAGATAGAAGAGTCCCCGTGTGGGTGGAAATTCCCCATAATGTTACCGACAGACTTGGCCGACTTACGGTAGCTCTTATCAAAAGTATTGCCATCCTTATTCATCGAATAAAGAATACGGCGTTGAACCGGCTTCAATCCATCCCGAATGTCTGGCAAAGCCCGGTCTTGAATGATGTACTTGGAGTAGCGACCAAAGCGCTCTCCCATGATGTCCTCCAGGGACATATTTTGAATGTTACTCATATAAGATACAAAGGGACGTTTCGACCTGCCGAAAATTTCTGTAGAAAAAGAGAAAATCGATGCAGGGTTCGATGAACTCAAGATGATTTCTCTTTTTTCCTAAGTCTTAGTCCCGTGT
>NZ_JUOS01000112.1 GCF_001075875.1 Streptococcus oralis | reverse complement strand
CACAGGTAAAGCACCGGCCGTAACGGTTGTTCGTGAAGATAAGAATGGAACCAAAGCTTCAGCGACTTACACCCCAACTGTGACACCAGTAACTCCAACAGCAACATCATCTGAATCAACTGACATCCAAGGTGCTACTCAAACTGGTAAACCTGAATTCAAGGGTGGAACAGTAACCGTTGATGGTGTTGAGAAAACAGTAGCTATCAATGAAGATGTTCCAGCGACATTTGACGATGGTTCAACGACTAAGACAGTTGACGGCGTTGGTACTTACACAGTAGCAGCCGACGGTACGGTGACATTTGTTCCTGAGAAATCATTTGTCGGAACTGCACCGGCTGTAACGGTTGTTCGTGAAGACAAGAACGGAACCAAAGCCTCTGCGACTTACACCCCAACAGTAACTCCTGTAACACCGACAGCAACTCCAGCTGAATCAACAGATATCCAAGGTGTGACTCAAACAGGTAAACCTGTATTCACAGAAGGTGACAGCCGTGTGCCAATGAATGATGCTGTTCCAGCAACATTTGACGATGGTTCAACGACTAAAACTGTGGAAGGTGTTGGTACATACACAGTAGCAGCAGATGGAACAGTAACCTTCGTCCCAGAAAAATCATTTACTGGAACAGGAACAGGCGTAACTGTGAAACGTGTGGATAAGAATGGAACTGAAATCACAGCTAAGTACACCCCAACT
>NZ_JUOS01000111.1 GCF_001075875.1 Streptococcus oralis | reverse complement strand
GCTTCACCTTGCCGTATATATGTTACTGACTTCGTCAGTTCTATCTACAACCTCAAAGCAATACTTTGAGCAACCTGCGGCTAGCTTCCTAGTTTGCTATTTGATTTTCATTGAGTATTAGTTACTTGCCCCAGATGTAGCATCCGCGTCTCCATGACCTCCATCACCGTGACCTCCGGCATCAGATGCACCTGAAGTAGCATCTGCGTCACCGTGACCGCCAGCAGGAGCAAATGGTCCGCTGCCTCCTACCAAGCGTTGACCTGTTTCTTTCAAGTACCAGTCAAGCCATGGTTGGAAGTTAAAGACAATTTCATTGATACCAGCATATGATCCGTCAGGATAGTACATTGCTTGGTAGTTGTGAGTGTTAATAACACCTGCAGGTGAACCAGGAACGATTGTACGTACGTATTCTTGGTTACCATTGCGAAGTGTTCCGATAACCCACTCAACATTTTTCATACGTGCTGGTGGAAGTGAATCGTGAATGGTTGACATACGGCTACCAGATTGAGATGGTACACGTTTTGCAAACATTGTATCAGGGTCTTGGTGAGCGTTGTTGTAGTAGAGGAATTGGTTGTTATCGTCAGCGTATGTCAATTCAAAAGGCATAGCTTTCAAGAACATATCAATCTGGTTAACAGTCAAGATACCATGGTCAAGCTTAACGTACGTATCACCGGATACAGCACCTGTAATTTCTGCAACTTTTTCTACCCATTCTGGATCATCAGGGTCAACTTCTGTAATCGTTGTAGCGATTGGTTTTCCACAATCCAAGTCTTCTGGTTCAATTGGTTTTGGTTTTTTCAATTTAGAAACGACTCCTACGTATTTGACAAAGTTATCTAAGCAAGTTTCAAGGAATTTAACAGTTCCTTCGTTAATAATATCTCCATTTGCATCAAAAGCTTCTTTAGCTTTTCCAAGGAGGAATTCATTACCTGGTAATGTGTAAGCATTCACTCCTGGTGCATCAAGAATCTTACGAAGGTGAACTTGAGCACGAGAAGTTCCTTGATCATAGTATGAAGCACCCACAATCATGACTGGTTTGTTTTCAAACGGATGCACTTCGTATGAAAGCCATTCAAGTACAGACTTAAGTGAAGCAGAAATAGTGTGGTTGTGCTCAGGAGTTGCAATAATGACACCATCTGCACGAGTAATTTTATTGTAAAGTAGGCGCAACTGGAAGCTGTCGTCCCATTTTTCGTCTTGGTTAAACATTGGAACTTCATCGATTTCCAAAACCTCTAGTTCAAATTTAATTTTAAACTGACGGCGGATGAATTCCAAGAGTTTGCGGTTATATGATTGATCGTAGTTTGATCCAACAAGTCCAACAAATTTCATTCTATTTTGTCTCCTATCTTACAAATTTTCCCAGTCAAATTCTTCTGCATCTTTACGAAGCAATTCTTGTGCGCTACGCAATTTTTCAGTAATCTTGACAAAGATACGGAAGTCATCAAAGATGGCATCCAATTTATTAATGACGTCAAGATCTACCAAGTCACCATTCTTATCGAAAGCTTGAAGAGAGTGAGAAAGTAAGAATTCATCAGGAAGAACTGTTGCTTTAATCTCAGGAGCATTCAAAATTTGACGAAGTTGCAATTGAGCACGTGAAGAACCGAGTGTACCGTATGAAGCACCAGTAATCATAATTGGTTTGTTCAAAAGTGGAAATACTCCGTAAGAAATCCAAGCAAGGGCGCTCATAAGAACAGCTGGAATTGAGTGGTCGTATTCTGGAGTACCGATGATAACACCATCAGCTGCTTCGATTTTAGCTACGATTTCCATAGCTTCAGCTGGAATTTGTTTGTCGGCTGGTTTGTTGAAAACTGGAAGATTTTTAATTTCGACCAATTCGATTTCTGCTTTATCAGCAAAGTGTTTTTGCATATATTGAAGCAGTTGGCGGTTTGTGGAACGTTTAGAGTTAGTTCCTACAATAGCAATAAGTTTAAGCATGGGCTTTCCTTTCTCTTTTGCATTATTAATTAATTACCGTTGGATGCCAGATGAACAAGCGATGCGTCCATCTTTGTCAATGAGGATGGCTTCGATACCATCAATATTTTCGACTTGCCACATGATTGATGCGCTACGTTGGCCAAACAATCGTGTAGTCCATATCTCGCCGTCGACAGATCGATTTGATATAATGGTCAAACTAGCTAAATCCGTTTCAATAGGATAGCCTGTTTCACTATCGAGAATGTGATGATAATCCTTGCCATTGATTTCAAGATGCCGTTCATAAATCCCAGATGTAACAACTGATTTTCCAGTAATAGACAAGGTCATCAGGTGATTACCGCGTGGATTATTTGGATCTTGAATGCCGATTTGCCACGGTCGATCATCTTTTGATTGGTTGTTTCCAATTGTGAGGATGTTTCCTCCTAGATTGATAAGAGCAGAAGTTACGCCATTTTCTTTTAAGAAAGTTGCAACCTTATCTGCGCTATACCCCTTTGCTAAACAACCCAAATCAATTTTCATTCCCTTTTTTTCAAGGAACACAGTTGAATTCATTGAATCGAGTTTGATCAAGCGAGGGTCTATCAATGGTAAAACGGAAGCAATTTCTTCAGGACTAGCAACTTTCGCATCAGAAAAACCAATACGCCAGGTTTGAACCAAGGGACCGATACTGATATTGAGATGACTTCCAGGTGCTAGACTATGGTCTAAACCAAAGGAAATCAGTTCAAATAAATTAGGGTGGACTTTAACTGGGGCAATACCTGCCTGATAGTTAATTTCCATTAATTCAGATTCAGTACTGTTAGCATTGAAGCGGAATTCAAGTTCCTTGAGCAAATCAAAAGCTTGACGGAGAAGATTATCGGCTTGTTCATGTACTAAGGAAATAGTAATCGTAGTTCCCATTAATCGCTCAGATGATGAACTAAGAGGCAAAGAATCAACTCCCTTCGAATCACTCGGAAATAGCTACAAATCTTGAATTAATAAGAAATTTAAAATTTATAATTTATTTCCATATAAATAGAATATCATAAAGTCAGCGTTTTCACAAATTATTTTTTACAAAAAGTCAAGAAATATGCTTAAAAAAATAAAAACAGCTCCAAATCAATGAGGACTCTTTGAAAACAAGTTAATATATATTTTGAAAACTTTCTTAAATAACATCAAACTAATCAAAAGTCTTGAAAACGTTCACAGATAATGGTATACTAGAGGGGTAAATAAAAATTAAAAGGTAGGAATTATCTAATGAGTAAAATCGTAGTCGTGGGTGCTAACCACGCTGGAACTGCATGTATCAACACTATGTTGGACAACTTTGGAAACGAAAACGAAATCGTTGTATTTGACCAAAACTCAAATATTTCATTCCTTGGATGTGGAATGGCTCTTTGGATCGGTGAGCAAATCGACGGTCCTGAAGGCTTGTTCTACTCTGATAAAGAAACGCTTGAAGCTAAAGGTGCGAAAATTTACATGAACTCACCTGTACTTTCAATCGACTACGATAACAAAGTTGTTACTGCAGAAGTTGAAGGAAAAGAACACAAAGAGTCTTATGACAAATTGATTTTTGCTACTGGTTCAACTCCAATCTTGCCACCAATCGAAGGCGTTGAAATCGTTAAAGGTAACCGTGAGTTCAAAGCTACTCTTGAAAATGTACAATTCGTTAAATTGTACCAAAACGCTGAAGAAGTCATCAACAAACTTGCAGATAAGAGCCAAAATCTGAACCGTATCGCTGTTGTTGGTGGTGGATACATCGGTGTTGAGCTTGCTGAAGCTTTCGAACGTCTTGGAAAAGAAGTTGTCCTTGTTGATATCGTTGACACTGTATTGAATGGATACTATGACAAAGACTTCACACAAATGATGGCTAAAAACTTGGAAGACCACAACATCCGTTTGGCACTTGGTCAAACTGTTAAAGCTATCGAAGGTGAAGGAAAAGTTGAACGCTTGATCACTGACAAAGAAAGCTTTGATGTTGATATGGTTATCCTTGCAGTTGGTTTCCGTCCAAACACTGCACTTGCTGATGGTAAGATCGAACTCTTCCGTAACGGTGCTTTCCTTGTTGACAAGAAACAAGAAACATCTATCCCAGGTGTATATGCAGTTGGTGACTGTGCGACTGTTTATGACAACGCTCGTAAAGACACTAGCTACATCGCTCTTGCATCAAACGCTGTTCGTACTGGTATCGTAGGTGCTTACAATGCTTGTGGACATGAGCTTGAAGGAATCGGTGTTCAAGGATCAAATGGTATCTCAATCTATGGTCTTCACATGGTTTCAACTGGTTTGACACTTGAAAAAGCAAAAGCTGCAGGTTACAATGCAACTGAAACTGGATTTAACGACCTTCAAAAACCAGAATTTATGAAGCATGACAACTATGAAGTAGCTATCAAGATTGTCTTTGATAAAGACAGCCGTGAAATCCTTGGTGCTCAAATGGTATCTCGTGATTCAGCAATTAGCATGGGAATTCACATGTTCTCACTTGCTATTCAAGAACACGTTACAATTGATAAATTAGCATTGACAGACTTATTCTTCTTGCCACACTTCAATAAACCATACAACTACATCACAATGGCTGCACTTACAGCAGAAAAATAATGATTTGTGAAACGGAAGATTTAATTCTTCCGTTTTTATCATCAAAAAAATGAGAGTGGGACAGAAATCGGTAATTCGTTAGAATTCGATTTCGTCTTCCCACCTCCGCACAGTTGAGTAGGGCTGTAAAAGCTGATGAAATCAGCGAAGTAGAGCCCACTCAACTACTGCGTCTTGCTCGACAATCCAAAGACAATTGAGAGGCTAGGACTTTTGTCCCAGCCTC
>NZ_JUOS01000110.1 GCF_001075875.1 Streptococcus oralis | reverse complement strand
GCTCAAAGCACTGCTTTGAGGTTGTAGATAGAACTGACGAAGTCAGTAACATATATACGGTAAGGCGACGCTGACGTGGTTTGAAGAGATTTTCGAAGAGTATTAACTAGGAGAAGTTATGCGTATTATCTATCTAATTATTGGTTTTTTATCACTGGCCTTGGCTATTGTTGGAGTTGTCTTGCCCTTGTTGCCCACGACTCCTTTTCTTTTGTTGTCTATTGCTTGTTTTTCGAGAAGTTCCAAGCGTTTTGAAGATTGGCTTTATCATACCAAACTTTATCAGACTTACGTGGCGGACTTTCGTGAGACCAAGTCTATTGCGCGTGAACGTAAGAAAAAGATTATTGTATCAATTTATATCTTGATGGGAATTTCCATTTATTTTGCGCCTCTTTTACCAGTCAAAATCGGTTTGGGATGTTTAACCATCTTTATCACCTACTATCTTTTTAAGGTGATTCCTGATAAAGAATAGCTTTAATAAGTAACGATTTTCCTTGATAAAAACAAAAACATATTCGAAATAGTATGATATAATAAATTTAAAGTAATCTTCAAGGAGAATCAAATGATTTACGAATTTTGTGCTGAAAATGTAACCTTGCTTGAAAAAGCTATGCAGGCAGGAGCTCGTCGCATCGAGCTTTGTGACAATCTAGCAGTTGGTGGAACAACTCCAAGCTACGGAGTAACCAAGGCAGCTGTGGAACTGGCTGCCGACTACGATACGACCATTATGACTATGATTCGACCACGTGGTGGTGATTTTGTCTACAATGATTTAGAAATTGCCATCATGCTCGAGGATATTCGTCTAACTGCTCAAGCAGGAAGCCAGGGGGTTGTCTTTGGTGTCTTAACAGCTGATAAGAAGTTAGACAAGGCCAATCTTGAAAAATTGATTGCTGCATCTAAAGGTATGGAAATTGTCTTTCACATGGCCTTTGATGAATTGAGCGACCAAGACCAGTTGGAAGCCATTGATTGGCTCAGCCAAGCTGGAGTAACACGCATCCTGACTCGTGCTGGTGTATCTGGCGATTCTCTAGAGAAACGTTTTGCTCACTATCATAGAATTCTAGAACACGCTGCAGGAAAAATTGAAATTTTACCTGGTGGGGGGATTGACATGGACAACCGTCAAACCTTTATTGACCAACTGGGCGTGACACAATTACATGGAACTAAGGTTGTCTTTTAAAAAATAGAAAGGAACTGCTAGCTTTTGGTAGCAGTTTTCGCTTATGTTTGAAATTTTTAAGGCCTATCAGTTTAATAGTAAAAAGGCTAAAGAGTATGGATTTATAGAAAATCAAGGTGTATGGACCTATAGTTTGACTATCTTGAAGGGTGATTTTCTTATGAAGATTACAGTTGAGGATAGTGATTTAACTTTTCAGGTTTTTGATCAGGAAACTGGCGAACTCTATCCTCAAGTCCACATGGAAAGCATGAGAGGAACTTTTGTCGGAAGCGTTCGAGAGGCATGTCTAGAGGAACTTTTTGATATTAGAAAGGCCTGTTTTGAGGTACAGAAATTTCTCTGTCCACAGACCAAGAGAATCATGGCGCTTGTTCAAGAAAAGTATGGCAATCAGCTGGAATATCCATGGGAGAAATCACCTGATACGGCGGTTTTGCGCCATGAAGATAATCAGAAGTGGTATGCTATTTTAATGAGAATTCCTTGGGATAGGCTAGATAAGGGGAGAGATGGGCTAGTGGAAGCAGTCAACCTCAAACACGACCAAGTAGCTGACTTGCTTTCACAAAACGGGATTTATCCAGCCTTTCATATGAATAAACGCTATTGGATTAGTCTTCCACTTGATGACACTCTAACTGACGAAAAGGTCCTTGAATTATTTGAGAGAAGTTGGTTTTTGACTTCTAAGAAATAAATAAACATATTTGAGTTTTCAAATACTTTCAATTCGCAAAATATTCTTTATTGAAGAAATTTTCAGAAAATATTGGATTTTTTCTTGACAAGTGATTTTTCCTATGCTAGAATACTAAACAAGACATCAAACAAAGGAGAAAGCCAAACATGAAAACAGCTAAGTTTAATCAATTTGCTTTGTTGTTGAGGTACTCGGACTAGTGCAAAAGCATTAGTCCTGTTTGGCTTACCAAGCGGGAGTAAATCAACATCTCGCTTGGAACTCCGAGCGAGATGTTTTTTCTATATCGAAAATGTGAAGGGAGAATTCTCATGCGTGTAGTTGAGTTTTTAGATACCAGTCTCCGAGATGGTGAGCAGACACCAGGTGTAAATCTTTCAATAAAGGAAAAGGTTGCTATAGCAAAACAGCTAGAGAAATGGGGAATTTCAGCAATCGAAGCTGGTTTTCCAGCTGCTAGTCCAGATTCATTTACAGCTGTTCAAGAAATTGCTAAGGCTATGAAAAAAACAGCCGTGACAGGCTTAGCTCGTTCTGTTAAATCAGACATTGATGCTTGTTATGAAGCACTCAAGGATGCTAAGTATCCACAAATACATGTCTTTATAGCAACAAGTCCTATTCATCGGAAGTATAAGCTCAATAAGAGTAAGGAAGAGATATTGGAGTCTATTAAAGAACATGTTTCCTATGCACGAAGTAAGTTTGAAGTAGTAGAATTCTCTCCAGAAGATGCGACTAGAACTGAGCTGGACTTTCTCCTACAAGTCGTTCAAACTGCGGTTGATGCGGGTGCGACTTATATCAATATTCCTGATACAGTAGGTTTTACAACTCCAGAAGAATACGGAAGTATCTTTAAATATCTGATTGACAATGTCCAAACAGACCGTCAGATTATCTATTCTCCTCACTGTCATGATGACCTCGGAATGGCAGTAGCAAACAGCCTCGCTGCTGTTAAGAATGGTGCAGGACGTGTTGAGGGAACCATTAACGGAATCGGCGAACGAGCTGGAAATGCTGCTTTAGAAGAAATAGCAGTAGCTCTCAATATTCGCCAAGAATATTACCAAGCAGAGACAAGTATCGTCTTAAACGAAACCATCAATACTTCTGAAATGGTCTCTCGCTTTTCAGGGATTCCAGTTCCCAAAAATAAGGCAGTTGTCGGCGGAAATGCCTTCTCTCATGAATCAGGTATTCACCAGGATGGCATTCTTAAAAATCCTCTTACTTATGAAATCATCACACCTGAATTGGTTGGTGTCAAAAGTAACAGTCTTCCGCTCGGTAAATTGTCTGGTCGTCATGCCTTTGTAGAAAAACTGAGAGATTTAGCCCTAGATTTTACAGACGAAGACATCAAACCACTTTTTGCTAAGTTCAAGGCCTTGGCAGATAAGAAACAAGAAGTCACAGACGCGGATATTCGTGCTCTGGTAGCTGGAAGCATGGTTGAAAATCCAGAAGGTTTCCACTTTGATGATTTACAACTTCAAACTCATGCGGAAAATGAAATTGAAGCAACTGTCAGATTGGCTAATTTGGATGGTGAGAAAGTCGACTTTAATGCAACTGGACAAGGTTCTGTTGAAGCTATCTTTAACGCTGTTGATAAGTTCTTCAACCAATCTGTTCGCTTGGTGTCCTACACTATTGATGCGGTAACGGATGGTATAGACGCTCAGGCAAGAGTCTTAGTCACTGTTGAAAACAAAGATACAGAAACCATCTTTAACGCAGCCGGACTTGATTTCGATGTTTTGAAGGCTTCAGCTATTGCCTACATCAATGCTAATACTTTTGTTCAAAAAGAGAATACCGGAGAGATAGGTCCAAATGTTTCCTATCGCGACATGCCTAGTCTTTAAAGGAGAATACCATGACAAAGAAAATTGTTGCCCTAGCAGGTGATGGGATTGGACCTGAAATCATGGAAGCTGGGTTAGAAGTTCTGGAGGCTTTAGCCAAAAAAACAGGCTTTGACTATGAGATAGATAGAAGACCTTTTGGAGGTGCAGGTATTGATGTTACAGGACACCCCTTACCAGACGAAACGCTCAAGGCTGCTAGAGAAGCGGACGCTATCCTCCTTGCTGCAATAGGTAGTCCTCAGTATGATAATGATACAGTTCGACCCGAACAAGGGCTTTTGGCACTCCGCAAGGAACTTAATCTTTATGCCAATATTCGTCCAGTTAAAATTTTTGATAGCCTTAAGCACTTATCGCCTCTCAAACCTGAACGAATTGCTGGTGTTGACTTTGTTGTAGTACGTGAGTTGACAGGTGGGATTTACTTTGGTGATCATATCCTTGAAGACCGAAAAGCGCGTGATATCAACGACTATAGCTATGAGGAAGTAGAACGGATTATTCGTAAGGCTTTTGAAATCGCAAGAAGTCGGAGAAAAATCCTTACCAGTATTGATAAGCAAAATGTGTTAGCAACATCAAAACTTTGGCGAAGAGTGGCTGAGGAAGTAGCAAAAGATTATCCCGATGTAACTTTGGAGCACCAGCTAGTCGACTCAGCTGCCATGCTCATGATTACCAATCCAGCTAAGTTCGATGTTATTGTTACAGAGAATCTTTTCGGAGATATTCTCTCAGACGAATCAAGTGTTCTATCTGGTACACTTGGGGTTATGCCATCAGCCAGTCACTCTGAGAATGGACCGAGTCTCTATGAACCCATTCATGGTTCAGCGCCTGATATAGCAGGCCTAGGAATCGCCAATCCTATTTCTATGATTTTATCAGTTGCTATGATGTTGCGTGATAGTTTTGGACGATATGAAGATGCTAAGCGTATCGAAGATGCAGTTGAACAAACTTTAGCTGCAGGAATTTTAACGAGAGATATAGGAGGAGAGGCTTCGACCAAGGAAATGACGGAAGCCATCATTGAAAGATTATGAAACTAAACGAAGAAATTACTTTTGCTATTTTGATTTGGAATCTATTGGTATTTATGATTTATGGTATTGACAAATCCAAAGCAAGAAAAGGTGCTTGGCGCATCCCTGAAAAATATTTATTATCATTTGCATTCTTTCTTGGTGGATTTGGTGCTTGGTTGGCAGGTGTTACCTTTCATCACAAGACTAGAAAATGGTATTTTAAAACGGTTTGGTTCCTAGGAATAGTGACTACACTAGTAACTTTGTATTTGATATGGAGATAATGGATGGCAGAAAAATCAATTTTTGATAAATTATGGGACCTCCATGTGATTACAGGAGAAGAGGGACAACCTCAACTCATGTATGTGGATCAACACTATATTCACGAGGTGACCAGTCCTCAAGCTTTTCAAGGATTACGGGATGCAGGACGTAGATTGAGACGACCGGATTTGACATTTGGTACCTTTGACCACAATGTCCCGACGGTCAATATATATGATATTCGAGATGTAATATCCAAAGCACAGATTGATAAGTTAGCTGAAAATGTTGAGGAGTTTGGAATTGAACATGCTGCCCACGGTTCAGAAAAGCAAGGTATCGTTCATATGGTTGGACCTGAAACAGGAAGAACACAACCTGGGAAATTTATTGTCTGTGGTGATAGCCATACTGCAACTCACGGAGCTTTTGGAGCGATCGCCTTCGGTATTGGAACCAGTGAGGTCGAACATGTCTTTGCAACCCAAACCATTTGGCAGGTTAAACCCAAAAAAATGTTGGTGGAATTCACAGGAGTTCCTCAAAAAGGGGTTTATGCCAAAGATTTCATTCTAGCCTTAATTGCCAAATACGATGTTGCTTGTGGTGTTGGCTACGTGGTGGAGTATCGAGGTCAGGCCATTGATGCACTTAGTATGGAAGAACGAATGACTATCTGCAATATGTCTATCGAGTTTGGCTCTAAGATGGGAATTATGAATCCAGATCAGAGGACTTATGATTATTTGAAGGGTCGAGAGTGTGTTCCCAAGGACTTTGATGAAGCAGTAGCTGATTGGAAAAGACTGGTTAGTGATGAAGATGCCGTTTATGATAAGGTTATTCGTTTGGATGTCTCAGAATTGGCTCCTATGGTGACTTGGGGTACTAATCCCGCGATGGGTGTTGACTTTGATTCTAGTTTCCCAGAAATTAAGGATATGAATGATGAACGAGCCTATCATTACATGGATTTGCAACCAGGTCAAAAACCAGCAGATATCCAACTAGGCTATGTCTTTATTGGTTCTTGTACCAACGCTAGACTTAGTGATTTGCAACTGGCAGCTCGATTTGTAGAAGGGAAGAAGATCGCACCAAATTTGACGGCTATCGTGGTACCTGGTTCTCGACCTGTCAAGCGAGCTGCTGAGAAGTTAGGTTTGGACAAGGTATTCCTAGATGCTGGCTTCGAATGGAGAGATCCAGGGTGTTCTATGTGTCTAGGAATGAATCCTGATAAAGTACCAGATGGTGTTCATTGTGCCTCAACTAGCAATCGTAACTTTGAGGATCGGCAGGGCTTTGGTGCTAAAACCCATCTTTGCAGTCCAGCCATGGCAGCTGCGGCAGCTATCGCAGGACGTTTCGTAGATGTACGGCAAATGCCAGAAGCTCAGTAAGGAGAGGATATGGAGGAATTTACAGTTTATACGGGAACGACCGTTCCTCTCATGAATGACAATATCGATACCGACCAAATTCTTCCCAAACAGTTTCTGAAGTTGATTGACAAGAAAGGTTTTGGCAAATACCTCATGTATGCTTGGCGTTATCTGGACGATAACTACACTGAGGATCCAGACTTTGTCTTTAACCGACCTGAATATCGAAAAGCTAGTATTCTCATCTCAGGGGATAACTTTGGCGCAGGGTCTTCCAGAGAACACGCAGCTTGGGCTCTAGCCGACTATGGTTTTAAGGTCGTGATTGCAGGATCTTTCGGGGACATTCATTACAATAATGAACTCAATAATGGCATGTTGCCCATTGTCCAGCCCAGAGAGGTTAGAGAGAAACTAGCCCGATTGAAACCAAGCGACCAAGTAACTGTGGACTTGGAACAACAAAAAATCATCTCACCAGTTGGAGAATTCAATTTCGACATCGATAGCGAATGGAAACACAAGCTCTTAAATGGTTTGGATGATATCGGTATTACCATGCAATACGAAGATTTGATTGCTGCTTATGAAAAACAACGTCCAGCCTACTGGCAGGATTAGAATAAATATAGAAAAGGAAATAAAACTATGACAAAACACATTCAATGGAACGGAACACTTTCACAAGAAGGCTATGACATTTTAAAAGGTGAGGGCGGATGTATCGTTTGTCCTACTAAAGTCGGTTACATCATCATGACTAGTGACAAGGCTGGACTTGAGCGTAAGTTTGAAGCCAAAGAACGTAACCGTAACAAACCAGGTGTTGTCCTCTGTGGTAGCATGGACGAGCTACACGCTTTAGCACAGCTAAATCCTGAAATCGAAGCCTTCTATCAAAAACATTGGGACAAAGATATTCTCCTCGGTTGTATCCTTCCTTGGAAACCAGAAGCCTTTGAAAAATTGAAAGCATACGGTGATGGACGTGAAGAACTCATGACTGACGTTCGTGGAACGAGCTGTTTTGTCATCAAGTTTGGTAAAGCTGGTGAACAGTTGGCTGCTAAACTTTGGGAAGAAGGCAAGATGGTCTACGCTTCATCCGCAAACCCATCTGGAAAAGGAAATCGTGGTAAGGTGGAAGGAATCGGTCAACGTATCGAAGGAGCTGTGGATCTTGTCATAGAAGCTGACGACTACGTAGCTTCAATCCAGCCAGACAAAACAGTTGAAACTCGCTACGAGCAAGGTGTGATGGTGTCTATGGTTGATAAAGACGGCAAGCTTATCCCAGAACAAGGAGGAGCACGCTCAACTTCACCAGCACCAGTTGTGATCCGTAAAGGACTTGACATTGATAAAATCATGATGCATCTGTCAGACACCTTTAACTCATGGGACTACCGTCAAGGGGAGTATTATTAATATTGAAAAGAAGTCTAGTGTTAAGAGACATTGAAACTCCTAACGCTGGGCTTTTTCTTTAGAAATTCTTTTCATTTCCCATAGGATATGATATTCTATATATGAAATATATATAGTTTTTTATTCGAACATTATTATAAAAGGAGTAAGATTGATGCTAAAAAGCAAAGTCAGTTTGGAAGATTTTTATGCTTGGTACCAAGAAAATAAAATAAGATTAAGAGAAGATGCATCTAAATATAGTATTTACAATGAACAATTACGTGAAGAATTTCTTAAAGAGTGGCCACTTGATAGAATTTTAACACTATCTATCGATGAATACGTCATTGGGAAAGGAGCTCAAAGTAATTCTTTTTGCTACGGTCTTGAGAGGGGGAAATACAAATCTTTAT
>NZ_JUOS01000109.1 GCF_001075875.1 Streptococcus oralis | reverse complement strand
CTTGGTAGAGTACTTGGTTTGGGACCAAGGTGTCGCAGGTTCGAATCCTGTCTTCCCGATAAATGTTACATGAGTAAGAACACTAGTTGTTCTTTTTTTACTTGTTATGAATCTTTTTTTCACTGTGTCAACTGCTGTAGAATGATGAATGAATTTCAATTTGAAAGGACTCCATCGGGGCCTCTCATTTTTGATATTTTAGCAAGGGATAAAACAACTTTTTGAATTATGGACTCTATTGTTGTCGTATTATTAACTCTGGAATAGTCCTTAACTGTATTAGGAACACAAAATTTTAGTAAGAAATGAAATATATCACCGATTCAATCATAATGGGTTGAATCGGTGATTTTTATATAAGGAAAAAATATGTATCTTGTTAAATACTCGTTTTAGTATGAAAGGAATTATATACTTTAGTTTTAATTATAGTCTTACCAAAGAATCTCGCATAAATGTTTTGTCTCAATTGTTAACTTTGGGAATTGTTCAGTCAAGAGAGGAAGCACAAAATCTCATTCGACAATCAGAATTACTGAAAAGTTATGCAGTAGAAGATTTGGATAATGTCGAAACTAGTCAACAGTTTTTCAAGTCATTAGTAGAGAAGGGAGAGTAAATGTTAAAGAATATTCCTAAAATTATTAGCCCAGAGCTAGTTAAGTATCTAATGGAGATGGGACATGGAGATGAGTTGGTCATAGCTGATGCAAATTTCCCAGCTCACAGGATCGGACAACGCGTTGTTCGTTGTGATGGTCATGGAGTTCCTGTGATCTTGGATGCTATTTTGCAACTACTCCCTCTCGATACATACAGTGACTATCAAGCAGGCCTTATGCATGTTGTACCAGGGGACCCAACGATTCCAGTTATTTGGGATGAATATAAAACCTTACTAGGCAAGTATCATACAGGTGCATCTATCAAAGAGTTTGAAAGTTTTGAATTTTACGATCAGGCAGAGAAAGCTTATTTAGTGATTCAAACTGGAGAAAGTGCTCTTTATGGAAATATTATCCTGAAAAAAGGCGTTTTGTAAAAAAAATAAGGGGGATGTGGGGCTTCCCACTCCCTTCCTTTGCGATTTATTTGTTAAAAAAATCACAAATGTTTGAAAATATAGGAAATATATTATATAATTAACCTAAATATAAAGCGTGAAAAACGCAAGGAGGAAAAAATATGGCAACATTTTACGTTCCAGCAGTCAACCTTATTGGTAAAGGTGTGGTAAATGAAGTTGGTCCTTATGTTAAGGAGTTGGGCTATACTAAAGCTCTTTTGGTGACAGATAAGTATATCGAATCAAGTGATATCTTGCCAAAAATTTTAAAACCTTTAGATGATGAAGGGATTGCTTACGTTATCTTTAGTGATGTTGAACCGAACCCTACTTGTAAAAATGTCATGGATGGGGTCGCTGCTTTGAAAGAGCATAACTGTGACTTTATCATCTCTGTCGGTGGTGGCTCTCCACAGGATGCAGCTAGTTGTATTTCTGTAATCGCTACCAATGGCGGTAAGCCACAGGATTACGAAGGTTTGCATAAGTCTGCTCAAAAAGGTCTTCCTGTTGTAGCTATCAATACTACTGCAGGTACATCAGCAGAAATTACTATCAACTACGTTATCACTGATGAAGAACGTAAGGTTAAAATGGTAATGGTTGATAAGAACAGCCTTGCTCTTATCTCTGTTAATGACCCTGAATTGATGGTTTCAAAACCTCAAGCTTTGACTGCTGCTACTGGTATGGATGCTCTTACTCACGCTGTTGAAGCTTTGGTAACACCAGGTGCTTATGATGTGACTAAGAAACTCTCTATCGGAGCTATCGAGCTAATCAAAGAATATCTTCCACGTGCAGTAGAAAACGGTCACGACATCGAAGCTCGTGAAGGTATGGTTAATGCTATCTTCCTTGGAGGAATGAGCTTTAACAATGCTGGACTCGGCTATGTTCACTCAATGGCTCACCAATTGGGTGCTGTCTATAACTTGCCTCATGGCGTTTGCTGTGCCATGCTTTTGCCAGTTGTTGAGCGTGAAAATGCCAAACGTGTACCTGTAGCCTTCCGTAATGTTGCTAAGGCCTTGGGTATGCAAATCGAAGGAAAATCAGATGAAGAATGTGCTGCTTATGCTATTTCTGAAATTGAAAAACTTTCTGAAACTGTCGGTATTCCTAAGAAACTTACAGAACTTGGTATCGAAGAAAAAGACTTTGACTTTGAATACCTTTCTAAGAATGCCTTGATTGATGCTTGTGCACCAGGTAATCCATTCATGCCAACTTTGGAAGAAACCATTGCTTTCTATAAGGAATTGTTCTAAGGAGAGCTACTTTGGAATTTTTTAGGGATAGTAAATTTAAGATTCTTACATTGTGAATTCCTCCCGAATATTTAAATAATGTACTAGGGAATCAAATACTATTCCTATGATTTAAAACCAATAATATTTAAGAAGAACTATCCTCGTGATAGTTCTTTTTTGGAAAATTTGATATGCTAGGATTATGAAGAAAATCAATATCGATGTTGTGATTGTTCCTTTAAGTGGACATTTGTATCCAACCATGAATTTACTTGCACCACTATTACAAAATCCTCAGTATGAGATACGTTTATTTACAGGTCCCCAGAAAAAGGCTGTTGCAGAGGCGGTTGGTTTTCAAGTTCTTCCCATTTTAGAAGGACACGTAAAGGAATTTGAAAAAGCTGCCAACAATAAGGAGCAGTTAGGAATTTTTTCAGCCTATCGGCAGTTGTCTGCTAGTCTTGATTTGATAAACCTAGTTTCGGACCAATTAATCCAAGAATGGACAAATCATCGTCCGGATATTGTCATAGTGGACTTTATCACCCTATCTGGCGGACTTGTAGCTGAGCAGATGGGAATTCCGTGGATAACAACTATGGCGACCCAGTTTGCGATTGAGACGACAGAGGGACCTCCTTGTTTCTTTGGAGGTATGGGGGCTCCCCAGAATAGTTGGCAGGTTCTAGAACAGTTTCTTGGGAGAAAAATAACGCGTTTGGGAAAACGGATAGTAACTTTTTTATTACGAGACCGCTTAAGGCGTTATCATTTTAAACTTTACAATCAGAAAGGCCAAGAAACTATTTATTCTCCCTATTCTATCTTAGGTATTGGGATGAAAGAAGTAGAGTTAAAAAAAGGATTCCCAAAACACTATAAATGGGTGGGACCTTCAGGTGCTTCAGTAGAGGCTGGAGAGGATTATCCATTAGATTTGTCGGTTTTCCCTAATCGAAAAAAGGTTTTGGTAACTTGTGGGACACAACTGGCATGGGCCAAAGATAATCTAATCTTTCAAGCGAAGCAACTAGCCAAAGCGCATCCTGATTTTCACTTTTTTGTGACTCGTGGAGTTGGTGGAGAACCTTTTCAGTGTGATAATCTGATGGAGAATCTGTCCCTTGTTTCTTATCTTCCTTACAAAGAATACATTCCTCAGATGGATTATGTGATTCATCATGGTGGAGCTGGGATTTTTTATCAGTGTATCATTTATGGTAAACCAGCTTTGATTTTGCCTCATGACTACGACCAATTTGATTATGCTGTTCGGGGTGTGGAAGCGGGTGTTGCTTATACAGCTAAAAGAAATAATAGCAAGGAGATTGGGCAGGCCTTTGATAGGCTATTGGCTAAAGAAAATTGGACAGAATTGGAGAATCTCCGCCAAGTCGTACAATCCTATCATCCAACAGAAATTTTGGAAAGCGAAATCCACCGTCTGTTAGCAGATAAGGAGAAAGAATGATGAAAAAAGTATTAGTTACAGGAGCCACTGGTTTCTTGGGTAAATATGTAGTAGAAGAACTAGTAGAACATGGTTATCAAGTAAGAGCCTTTGGTAGAAATAGTCAGGTTGGTCGCTCTTTAGAGAATTCTTCGGTTAGTTTTTTTCAGGGAGATCTGACCAAAGCTGAGGATGTAGTAGAAGCTTGCAAGGGGATGGATATGGTCGTTCATGCGGGAGCTCTGTCAACAGTTTGGGGTCCCTGGGAAGATTTTTATCAGGCCAATGTTTTAGGAACCAAATATGTTCTCGAGGCATGTCGCCAAACAGGTATTCAGCGTTTAGTCTATGTTTCCTCACCAAGCATCTATGCTGCTCCAAAAGATCAACTAGGGATCAAAGAAAGTGATGCTCCAGAGGGAAATAATCTCAATAATTATATCCGTAGCAAATTGGCTTCGGAGAGACTCTTTAAGGATTATCCAGATGTTCCTAGTGTTATCTTGAGGCCTCGGGGACTGTTTGGGATTGGAGATACTAACATCTTGCCACGGGTGATCAATCTTAGTCAAAAAATTGGCATTCCTTTGATTGGGGATGGGCGTCAGCTCATGGACATGACTTGTGTGGAAAATGTTGCTCTGGCAATTCGGTTAGCCTTAGAAGCTCCAGAAGCCAAAGGTGAGGTTTTTAACATTACTAATGGTGAGCCGAGGGCTTTTAGAGATTTGCTAGAGGAAAGTTTGATAGGTCTGGGTTATCCAATCAAATATAGAAAAATTCCAGCATCTCTCTTATCAGGAATTGCAAGTAGTTTAGAATTTCTATACAAGACCTTGCACTTTAAAGGGGAGCCACCTTTAACACGATATACCTATTATCTACTTCGTTATAGTCAAACTCTAGATATTAGCAAGGCTCAGAGGGAATTGGGGTATCGTCCGAAAATTAGTATTTCAGAAGGGATTGAACAATATGTCCAAGATTATCGAAAGCATTGAGTATTTCCCAGCGGGATGTTGTACGAGTTATGCCGGTTTGCTCTTTAAAGGTGTCAAGAATAGAAAGATGACTTTCCCAGCAGGCGTCTTTTTAATCAAACATAGGGATAAGGGCTATGTACTTTATGATACTGGCTATCACTACGATATTAAGACAAAACTAAGATATGCTTTATATCGCTTGGGGACGCCCGTTCAAATGACAGAGCAGGATCAGATTTCGCATTTGCTGAAGGCTAAAGGAATTAAACCAGAAGAAATTAATTATGTCCTGCTGTCTCATCTACATCCAGATCATTTAGGAGGGGCTAGTTTCTTTCCGAACGCAAGCTTTATCCTAACCCAGGAAGTGTACGATGTTTACAAGAAACCAAAACTAAAAGATTTAATTTTTAAAGAATTTTTGCCGAGTGACTTCGAGGAAAGATTGACAGTCATCAAGACAGATCAGCAAAACTCCAACTTCTCTTACCGTCCTACCTATGATTTGTTTGGAGACGGAAGTATCCTCGTTGCTTCTATTGATGGGCATGCTAAGGGCCAAGCCTGCCTCTTTATTCCAGATTATCATCTCTTTATCGCAGCGGATCTTTGTTGGGGAATTGACCTCTTACCCTATACGAAACAGATGCATCTGATTCCTTCCTTGGTTCAAGATAGCAAGGCTGACTATATCAAAGGAACAGAGTTGCTGGAAGAGATGTTAAATGATGGTATAGAAGCGCTTGTCAGCCATGACCCTGTAGAAAGGATTGAGCGGATTTTGTATGAAAAAAATAACCTTTCTTAAAACTTTTATCCAGACTCGTTGGCTTCATAATTTTAAGTCTCGAGAAGCCTTAGAAAGCTATCAGAAAAAGCAACTAGATGCCTATATGGAATTTCTAAAACGTGAATCACCTTATTTTAAAAATGGTGTGCCTCACGACTTTGACCATATGGATAAAGCTTTTATGATGACGCATTTCAATGAACTTAATACTCAAGGAGTGGATAGAGATGAGGCCTTAGCTTTGGCCATCGAAAGTGAAAAGACTCGAAATTTTACAGAACTCAAAGGAGAAATAGCTGTTGGGCTGTCTTCGGGAACATCTGGACACCGAGGACTTTTTATCACAACTGAAAAAGAACGAAGTATGTGGGCAGCGGCTATCTTGGCAAAGATGTTGCCCAAAGGTCACCTTTTTGGACACCGTATAGCCTTTTTCCTCAGAGCGGATAATGAATTGTATCAGACCATCAATACGGCACTTATACGTTTAGAATACTTTGATATTTTCAAGAATACAGATGAGCATATCGAGCGCCTCAACAATTATCAACCGACCATCGTGGTGGCGCCTGCTTCGATGTTGATTGAATTGGGTAAGCGCCTAAAGATAGGAGAATTAAGGATTCGTCCACAAAAAATCGTTTCGGTGGCTGAAATCTTGGAAGATACTGACAGAGAACGGATTTCTGCGGCTTTTGCACTACCAGTTATTGACCAGGTCTATCAAGCAACAGAAGGTTTTCTAGCTTGTACTTGCTTAGCTGGGAATCTGCATCTTAATGAAGACGTCATCTTTGTGGAAAAGAACTACTTGGATGACCGACGTTTTTATCCAGTCATTACTGATTTTAAGCGGAGCAGTCAGCCTGTTTATCGCTATCAACTCAACGATATCTTGGTTGAAAATCCTGAACCCTGTCCATGTGGGTCTCATTACACAAGGATTGACAAGGTCGAAGGGCGTTCTGACGACATCTTCTATTTTGATGGACAAGATGGAGGTCAGGTAACGATTTATCCTGACTTTATCAGACGTTGCATTCTCTTTGTGGAGAATGTTGGAGATTATCAAGTCAAACAACATTCTGAGAAGCTAGTGGAAGTTTGTTTGAGTCGAAGAGATGAGCAAGTAGAAACAACGATTACAGAGCAGTTTCGACTTTTGGCGCAACAAAAAGAGTTTAAAGAACCTGAAATACAATTTTCAGATTATCATTGGGATACAAGTCGTAAGCTCAAACGTATCCAACGTTTATGAAAGGACAAAAAATTATGACAGAAGTAAAAAGACATGTAGAAATTGCAGGTTATGGAGTCTGCCTTCCAAAAAATACGGTGCAATTTAAAGACCAGACCCGTCATCGTGTGGTTGAAAATGAAGAAACGCAACTAGATTTGGCAGAAGCAGCTATCCAAGCTGCACTTGAAAATGCAAATTTGAGTATGAAAGACATTGATTGCCTGGTATCAGCTAGTGCGGTTGGTGTTCAGCCGATTCCTTGTACGGCAGCTTTGATTCATGAACGTGTTGCAAAAGGGCTCTCTATCCCAGCTATGGATATCAATACGACTTGTACAAGTTTTATCTCTGCTTTATCAACCATGTCACATTTGATTGAAGCTGGGGAATACCGTCGTGTTTTGATTGTATCTAGTGAAGTTGGTAGCTTGGGACTCAATCCAAAGCAAAAAGAAAGCTATGAACTCTTTAGTGATGGAGCGGCTGCCTTCATTTTCCAATCAAGTGATAAGGATAAGGGAGTGATAGCAAGCCTTCAACGTACTTGGTCAGAGGGAGCTCACGATACAGAGATTCGTGGAGGCTTGACTTCATATCAACCTAAAGAATACTCTGAAGAGACCAAGACAAATTTTATGTTTGATATGAAAGGCAAGAAAATTCTCTTGCTTTCTGCTCGTGTCATCCCAGAAATGTTCCAAGAATTCCAAGAGAAATCAGGCATTTCTAAAGATGCTGTAGACTATATTATTCCCCACCAAGCTAGTCGCGCTCTTCCTTTGGTCATGGGAAAACTGGGTGTAGATGAAGACAAGTACCTTAATCTCGTTACGGATTATGGAAATATGGTTTCAGTTGCGGTACCTTTTGGTTTAGCCTATGCACTCGATCATGGCTATGTAAAAGAAGGAGATACTATCTTCTTGATGGGAACTGCAGCTGGTATGACGGTCAATATGTTGGCATTAAAATTGTAATATAAGAGCAGGCATGTATGTGGCCTGCTTTTTATTGTTCACCTCAGTTGGAGAACTATCGGCCTAAACAGAAAAGACTTGCTAAGTTCTTCTAAACTAAGTATACTAGAAGGTAACAAGCGTTTTCAGATGTTAAATTAGGGAGTAGACTTAGAAATTGAGGGGGAGTTATGGGAACTAGAAAATTGCGACTATTGATGTCCAAGTATGGTTTTAGCATTGCGATAATTCTGATAGAATTATTTGTAGTTTTTGCAGTCATTCTTTACATGAGTCAGATTGCTCCTCTTGTTTGGGTTGCTCTTGTATTTTTGATCAGCGTAGCAACCGTTATAGCGATTGTCAATCGTTCCATGTCGCCAGAGAGCAAGGTGACTTGGTTGATTGTGACCTTTGTGCCTGTGTTTGGTCCATTACTTTATATCATGTTTGGTGAGCGCCGACTATCAAAAAAAGAGCTGAAACAACTCAGAGAATTGCGTTCGATTACTTTACAAGAGAAGCATGAAGATAGTCTTCATCAGAACCTACAAGAAACAGATAAATCTGCCTACGGGATTATCAACGCTTTGCTACATATGGATAGCAATGCGGAAGTCTATGAGCATACGGATTCACAATTTTTCGCAAATGGAGAAGAAATGTGGCATCAGATGCTGGAGGATCTAAAGAGAGCTAAAAAATTTATTTTTCTAGAATACTACATTGTCGAAGAGGGGTTAATGTGGGATAGTATGCTCGAGATTCTGGAAGAAAAGGTAGCCCAGGGAGTTGAGGTTAAGATGCTCTACGACGATATTGGTTGTATGGTGACTTTGCCTGGAGATTATACGGTTCATTTGCGTTCTAAAGGAATTGATGCTCATAAGTTTAATAAGGTGATTCCTCGTATGACGGTGGCCTATAATAACCGTGACCACCGTAAAATCTTGGTTATTGATGGGCAGATTTCCTACACTGGTGGGATCAACCTTGCAGACGAATACATCAATCAGATTGAACGTTTTGGACACTGGAAAGATAGTGGGATTCGTATAGATGGTCCGGCGACTCAAGCCTTCACCAGACTATTTCTCATGAACTGGTACATCAACCGTGGAGAAATCAGTGACTTTGATCAGTATCATTTGGAAAATCAGACACGGTCTGGTAGTGGTCTTTGTATCCCTTATGGCAGTGGACCGAAACCAATCTACCAGATGAAGGTGGGTAAAATTGTCTATCAAAATCTGATTAATCAAGCGGAAGATTTTGTCTATATCACCACGCCTTATCTCATTATTGATTATGATTTGACAGAGGATATAAAAAATGCAGCCATGCGAGGTGTAGATGTGAGAATTATAACTCCATTTATCCCAGATAAAAAGCTCATCCAGTTAGTAACTAGAGGGTCTTATCCTGATCTTTTATCTGCTGGTGTACGTATCTATGAGTATACTCCTGGTTTTATCCATAGTAAGCAAATGATTGTTGATGATCGATTTGCGGTTGTTGGAACCATAAACCTTGATTATCGCAGCTTGGTTCACCACTATGAAAATGCAGTTTTATTGTATGAAACACCATCCATTGCAACTATTCGCAATGATTTTAAAGAAATTTTTGAAGAGTCGCAAGAAATTTTTCCTGGAACAATCAAGCCTACTTGGTATCAAATGTTGATAAAAGAAGTGACCCAGTTGTTTGCGCCAATGCTTTAAGTAGAAGAATTAATTGAGAATAGATGATTAGAGGAAGAGGTTGGGATAAAAGTTCTAGCCTCTCAATTTTCTTTGGATTGTCGAGCAAGACGCAGTGGTTGAGTGGGCTCTACTACGCTGATTTCATCA
>NZ_JUOS01000108.1 GCF_001075875.1 Streptococcus oralis | reverse complement strand
GCGGTAAGGCAAGGGACTTTGACTCCCTCATGCGTTGGTTCGAATCCAGCTACCCCAGTTACTATTTGCCGGCGTGGCGGAATTGGCAGACGCGCTGGACTCAAAATCCAGTGTCCGCAAGGACGTGCCGGTTCGACCCCGGCCGCCGGTATAGTAATAAAGACAAGGTTTTCGGACCTTGTCTTTTTTTCTTTGTTGTGTGTCGAGTTACCAATTTTTTCCATTTTAAAATAAATCATCAAGTTTATTAGCCAATGTTTTCTGTTTGCTAGGGTACAAATGGGAATAAGTATCAATTGTTGTTGTAATAGATGCGTGTCCTAATCTTTCTTTGACAACAAGATAATCTTCTCCTTGATTTATAAGTAATGATGCATGAGAGTGTCTCAGATCATGAATTCTTATTTTCTTTAAATCTTTATCCCTTTCTAGTATTTGCTTAAACTTCTTATCAATCATATTTTTTGTAATTGTTATTGGTGTACTCTGTATTATTTGAAGTTCTTCAGTATTTTTCGTAAATTCCTCAAGTTTTTCTTTTTGTTTTACTTTCCAATCTATTAGCATTTCTGCTAATTTCTGATTTATTGTTATATTTCTAGTTCCTGAACGTGTTTTTGTTGTATTAATGTAGCTTGTATTATTGACAAAGTATACCGTTTTGGTAACGTAAATCGTATTTGTTAAAAGGTTTATATCATTCCAGTTCAATGCGAGGATTTCTCCCATTCTCATTCCAGTAAAGAAAGCAATTACGAAAAACAGGTCATAGCTTATTTCATCATCTCGAATAAGTTCTCTAAATCTTGTGAATTCTTCTATACTCCAAAATTTGATATTAGGCTTGCTAATTGGTAATTTTCTCAGATTCTCAACAGGATTTTTATCAATGAGGGATTTTCTTATACCAGTATCAAAAATTTTTTTAAGTAGAATTAGAATTTTATTAATTGTATTATAACTTAATGTTTCATTTTCATTTTGTTTTTTAGGTTTTGTTTTTAGGTATTCACGAAATTCGAATATATGGTCATACGTTAATTTATTTAAATTTGTATCTTTAAAATAAGGCTTAATATGACGCTCATAATTGTTTCTTTGTGTACTTGTGTAGCTTACTTTTCTGCCATTTTTCAAATCATCTTCTTCAAGTAAGTCGAATAACATATCCGTTGTCACTATAAAGTCAAATTGTTTTTCTTTTAATTCTACAACTCGAATATGTTGTTCTAGTTCTAGGGCTTCCTTTTTAGATTTTAATCCTTTTCGAATGATACGTATTCTTTTTTGTGTGACGGGGTGGAAACCATTAGAAACATCAACGGTCCATTTACCACTTTTAGTTTTACGAATAGTCATTCATTATGCTTCTTTCTGGAGTTCAATTCCTAGTAGTTCTTCAGCGACACTAGCTGGAATTGTACCTATCCGTTTGTTATCGTAGATGTTAAAACCACGATTAACTAATAGTAATTTGCCGGTATGGATAATCTTTCTTGCAGTTCCTGGAGCAAATCCAAGTTCGATAAGGTCATCTTTT
>NZ_JUOS01000107.1 GCF_001075875.1 Streptococcus oralis | reverse complement strand
ACGTGTCCATTGTGCATTTTGAACATTGTCAGCTGGGGCAGTTGCCTTACCGTCTGATACTACATACTTAACAGTTGATGTTACATCTTTCGTCCATTGATCTTTCGCAGGGTATTTTGGACTGTTTGGATCATTTGGATTGATTGGATCTGTTGGGTTATGTGGATCATTTGGTCCAACTGGAGTTTCACCATGTTTCAAAGTTACTGTCCAAGTTTGATCAACAGATGCATCTGTGTCATAAGTAGCTCCTGCTGGGAAC
>NZ_JUOS01000106.1 GCF_001075875.1 Streptococcus oralis | reverse complement strand
TTGGTAGTAGCGCATGACTGTTAATCATGATGTCGTAGGTTCGAGTCCTACTGGCGGAGTATGTAGACGTTCCGAGGGACGTCTTTTTTTATCTTTCAGGGGTCATCTTGATCCTTTTTAATTTTGCTTTTTATTAATATTTAATATCTTTTATAAGTTTGTTAGATTTGAGTGTTTTATTTTAAGTAATTTTTATTCCTTTTAATAGGTCTTAAAAGACTTTCTAGGCATTCTATTTCTTTTATCAGCGATAGCTGATAAATAATGTTCAGAAATATTAGTAAAATCCGTTTGTTTCGGTTTTCCATTTTTTCTTAATAAGCCATTAGAATGTTCATTGAGCCCCCGTTGACCAGGACAGTCTGGACCCGCAAAGAAAATATCAATGTCATGCGCATTGGAAATAGATTTCCAATTAGAAAATTCTTTCCCACAATCAAAAGTTATAGACCTAAAAAGGTGGCTAGGGACTTGAGACAACCATTGATTAATAGAAGTCTCAATATCACTTGCTCTCCGTCCATTGGTTTTCAGTGCGATGATGATTTTGAGCAGCGTTCTACTAAGGTAATAACTGCACTTTTGTGCTTTTCTCCCACAATTGTATCCCCTTCTAGATGACCGAATTCCGTCTTAAAATCGGGATAACTGTCTGCTCTCTCACGTAAATCTCTACGAACGCTTGTTTTCCTTATTTTTCGCTATGATCATTTGCTTTTCTGGAGGTCCTCTTTCTTAAAAATACCGCGGTCTGCTAGTCGATAGAGAGTTCTCATAGAATAAGAAATCCTATCTAGATGAGCTCTGTTAATGATATCAAGGCTCCAGCTTCTACTTCTAAATGAGTTTGAATAAAGTTTTTTTCTGCTTGCGAAAGACTTGTTTTATTCTTGCCACAGCGATTCTTATTGACTTTATATCGCTTATAGTAATCATAAGCAGAGTGCCCCTCTTTCAGATAGTTGATGACATTGTAGATTGTCTGTTTTGATCTTCCTAGTGAGTTCGCAATATCTAAAACTTTTATGTTTTCTTGAAAGTAAGCCTTTATCATTACGAGTTCGTTTGTGGTAAGATGTATATAGGTTATTTATGTTAGTTCCTATCAGACAAATGTGGTAGTTTATCTGAGCCTAACAAAAATGGCTTTTTCTGTCTAGTTTAATTTTACAAATTGGAATTATAAAGTATACTAGCATAATTCCTACAGTATTTTTTTCATTACAGAAATTTTAGATCTTTTTTTGAAATGTAGGATTGTCCACCTGATTTGTTAATTTTTTTATCTGTTATTTATTTGAATATTCATTATAGTACATGATAGAAGTATCTTCCCTGGTTCTTCTATTTTTTTGTTATACTCATTTTATCAATAGAAATGGAGTCAAATAAAATGATTGAACAGATTTATGAACAATATCTTGATTTTTATGATGTTATTGAAAAGGAATATAGTTATTTAGTAGATAATGATTTAGAATGGGAAGTTTTTCATCTTCGATTTTTACTATATTATTTAGTTCGGTACAAGCTTGATATTATGCATCCTTTATTTTCTTACCACTATAGAGCTTGCTACCGTTTGTACATTGAACAGTTATTGATTTCAAATGACTGGGTTGGGGGATAATTTATAATTTTCATATTTCCGAACGATTTTATAGTTTTTTCTTTTCATAATATAAATTTACAATATTTTTTTAATATTAATTTTCTAATTTTCTTTAATTCCCTAATGTTTCTGGTCTTTGGTCTTGAAAAAATTGAGAATCTTTATTATAATAAATTGTAAGATATAATTGCAGGTGAGATTCCTGCCATGTATGTGAGAAAGGAAGAGCCTAAGGGCTCAGACAAGATTATGACTTCAGTTGTTGTTGTAGGTACCCAGTGGGGTGATGAAGGTAAAGGGAAGATTACAGACTTCCTTTCAGCTAATGCAGAAGTGATTGCACGTTACCAAGGTGGCGATAATGCTGGTCACACAATTGTGATCGATGGAAAGAAATTTAAGTTGCACTTGATTCCTTCAGGAATTTTCTTCCCTGAAAAAATTTCTGTCATTGGGAATGGGATGGTTGTAAATCCTAAGTCACTTGTGAAAGAGTTGAGCTATCTTCATGATGAAGGTGTTACAACAGATAATCTACGTATTTCTGATCGTGCGCATGTTATTTTGCCGTACCACATCGAGTTAGACCGTTTGCAAGAAGAAGCTAAGGGTGAAAATAAAATTGGTACTACTATCAAGGGTATCGGACCAGCTTATATGGATAAGGCTGCTCGTGTTGGAATCCGTATCGCAGATCTTTTGGATAAAGAGATTTTCCGTGAACGTTTAGAACGCAATCTTGCTGAGAAAAATCGTCAATTTGTAAAATTGTATGATAGCGAACCTATTTCATTTGATGATATTTTTGAAGAATATTATGAGTATGGCCAACAAATCAAGCAATATGTAACAGATACTTCTGTTATCTTGAATGATGCACTTGATAATGGCAAACGTGTTCTTTTTGAAGGTGCACAAGGGGTCATGTTAGATATTGACCAAGGAACTTATCCGTTTGTTACTTCTTCAAACCCTGTTGCTGGTGGTGTGACAATTGGTTCTGGTGTTGGTCCAAGCAAGATTGACAAGGTTGTAGGTGTATGTAAAGCTTATACAAGTCGTGTTGGTGATGGTCCATTCCCAACTGAATTGTTTGATGAAGTGGGAGAACGCATTCGTGAAGTAGGTCATGAGTATGGTACTACAACAGGTCGTCCACGTCGTGTAGGTTGGTTTGACTCAGTTGTGATGCGTCATAGTCGCCGTGTTTCTGGCATTACAAATTTATCTTTGAACTCTATCGATGTTTTGAGTGGTTTGGATACAGTTAAAATCTGTGTTGCTTATGATCTTGACGGTCAACGCATTGACTACTATCCAGCTAGTCTTGAACAATTGAAACGTTGTAAACCTATTTATGAAGAATTACCAGGTTGGTCAGAAGATATCACTGGAGTACGTACTTTGGAAGATCTTCCTGAAAATGCACGTAACTATGTTCGTCGTGTTAGCGAATTGGTTGGCGTTCGTATCTCTACTTTCTCAGTAGGTCCTGGTCGTGAACAAACAAATATTTTAGAAAGTGTTTGGTCATAAGAGATTTTTTAAGATTTGTTTAAGATAGTTCAGCTATACTATAGACAGTTACAAGAAGACCTCCTAACTTGTTGTAACAAATATCCTAAACTTTTCTTTTTCATAATAATCTCCCTATAAAGTCACCGCATTCGGTGACTTTTTTTGTCAGTTTTTAAGTCCTATCTGGGTGTCTTCTTGAAAGTAGCATATGAAGAAAAAACAGTGGGTATTAAATCTCTAGATTAAGTCTTGATTTGGTAGCCCCAGATCTACGAGTTTTCAACATTTTGGTAAATTAGTTAAGGTTGTGAATGGAGAAAAGAAGTTTTGGTAAAAGAAGCTTTTTGAATTCTCAAATACCAACAAAACGTTCAATTTGCCATCACATCAAAGGCGCATAACTAAGAAAAAATGAGGTTGGGATTTCTGATCCCAGCCTCTTCAGTGAACTATTTTCTTGAGAATTTGTAAGTTAGACAAACTTGAATTTTTTCTGAATCAGCTTACTTGATTATCTGATTTATCACTTTGAAATTGCTTCATTTCGTGCATAAAAGCATCTGCTTTTAGTTTGTCTGTGATGATACTGACACTGACTAGCTTATTTAGTTTTTTTTCATGTCCTTCTAAAAAAATAGGATTTCTAATTTTTATGCTTAACTTTACGCAATTAAAAGGACGCTTTTTAATGGTTATTTGTTCGATATCTTGAAGTCCAAATTGATAATGTAATAGGCTGTGGCCTCTACTGCTATAGGTATAATACTGAACAATATTGTTTTTATAAATTTCTAATTTTACTCCATTTATGAAGAGATAATACCCCATAAACCATATAAGGAGGGGAGCATAAATCAGCGCTACCGCCATAACAATCTTGTCTGCAAAATCAGTATTGTAAGTCATCAGACGCTTCAGAATCCAGAGAATCATAACAGATATAGATATCATGGATGGTCCCCCTACTCTATTAAATGTATCTTTATATGGAAACATCAAGGTAAGTTTTGGTTCATCCTGTAAAAATTCTAATTTCATTATTTACCCTTTCATCTTGTTTATTATTTAAATCTCAGGATAATCATCTCTTGGAGACTTATAGTTAAAAATCTTCTGACAAATCTGGACATTCTGTATCAGTTGTCTCCATTACTCTCAGTTCATGATTTCTAGTGTTTCTCTAAATTTTGCTACTATTATACTCTTTTTATAACATTATTTCTACAAACCAGAGATTGAATACTATCTAAAGTTGGTTTCTGCAAATATTATAGAGCTCTTTTTTTGTCTAGGAAAACATGCTATAATGATAGAATTGATAGGCGAGAAAAGAGAGATGTTATGGATTATACAGTTGAAGAAAAAGAAGCATTTATGAGAGAGGCCTTAAAGGAGGCGGAGATTGCTTTAGAGCATGATGAAATTCCAATTGGTTGTGTAATTGTAAAGGATGGAGAAATCATTGGTCGGGGGCACAATGCACGTGAGGAGTTGCAACGTGCAGTCATGCATGCGGAAATTATGGCCATCGAGAATGCGAATCTGAGGGAAGAGAGCTGGCGTTTGTTGGATTGCACACTTTTTGTGACTATAGAGCCCTGCGTTATGTGTAGTGGGGCGATTGGGCTTGCTCGTATCCCTAAGGTAGTTTATGGGGCTAAAAATCAGAAATTTGGTGCAGCTGGAAGTCTGTATGATATTTTGACAGATGAGCGCCTCAATCATCGTGTAGAGGTTGAAACAGGTATTTTAGAGAGTGAATGTGCAGGCATTATGCAGGAATTTTTCAGAAATCGACGGAAAAAATAATTTCTCTTTTAAAATCTTTGGAAATGTGGTATAATAACTAATGGAGCAACAGTTCTGCGTGAAGCGGGTCAGGGGAGGAATCCAGCAGCCCTAAGCGATGTGAATTGTGTGCTCTTTTTTTGTGCTTTAAAGAAAATAGTTTAAGTATGGCGAAATAGGAATGAGTTTGTTAATAAAAGGGAAAATAAGGGACATTTGAAATATCTTTAAATTTTTTTGTATGATTTTATTGTTTGCTTTTTGATAGGACACTTTTCTTTTTTCATATAGAGGATTTTTCGTGCTTTTTTCGAATAAATAAGATAAAATAGCCTAGAATAAACGATAATAGAAAAGAGAAGATTATGAAAATTCGTGGTTTTGAACTAGTTTCTAGTTTTACAGATGAAAATTTGCTACCAAAGCGTGAGACAGCGCATGCGGCTGGTTATGATTTAAAGGTTGCGGAGCGTACAGTCATTGCACCAGGAGAAATCGTCCTCGTCCCAACTGGGGTCAAGGCCTATATGCAGCCGATGGAGGTACTCTATCTTTATGATCGTTCTTCTAATCCTCGTAAGAAGGGCTTGGTTTTAATTAACTCAGTTGGGGTTATTGATGGGGATTATTATGGAAATCCTGGGAATGAAGGACATATTTTTGCGCAGATGAAGAATATCACAGACCAAGAGGTTGTTCTTGAAGTTGGGGAACGTGTGGTTCAGGCTGTCTTTGCACCTTTCTTGATTGCAGATGGAGACGAGGCAGACGGAGTTCGTACTGGTGGATTTGGATCAACTGGGCACTAAGATGAAGATTATCTTTGTACGTCATGGAGAGCCAGATTATAGTATGCTTGATAAACTTGAAAATCCGCAACTATATAGTGGTTTTGGTCGTGATTTAGCACCATTGACAGGAAAAGGTCGCAGTCTGGCAAAAGAAGTTGCTAAAACTGCATGTTTTGGAAAGGCAGAGATTATTATTTCATCGTCTGTGACGAGGGCTTTAGAAACAGCCCATTATATAGCAGTTGAAACAGGATTGGACTTATTTGTAGAGCCGTTTTTTCATGAGTGGCGTCCAGACTTAGATGGCACTAACTCTGATTTAACTAGTGTATTGGTAGCTCATGAATATTATCTAAAACATCAAGGAGTTTTATCTGAAGATTCTCCTTATCGCTATGAAACTGATCTAGAGATGCGTCATCGTTTTTTAAAAGCTTTGGAAAAATATAAAAATTATAAAACTATTATCATTGTAACTCACGGAATGCTCATGCGCCAATTTGTACCAGACGAGAAGATTGATTTTTGCCAAGTGATTGAGTGTGAGATAGAGATATAGAAAGAAGAATAATGAATGAGCTATAAGGATTTTCAAGCTTTTACTGCCGAGAATTGTCTAGGGTATAAGAAGATTTATGAGATCAGTATTGGAGGATTTCTTTACCTAGCATTTCTCCCTTATGACTATCATAAAATTCTTTGCATTTCTTCAGACTACATGTCAATCATTGACAGCGAAAATGGGCAAGTAACACCGATAGATGGAGATTATGATGAGGTAGAGTTAGTAGCCATGTGTGAGGGATATGATTCACCTATCCCTATCGCTGGTCAATACGGTGAAAATCTCCCTCTGGATAATGGCAAAGACATCAGAGTGACAATGGATAAAGACCAATCTGAAGAGTATCCCATTTTAACTATTTATTGGGGGAAAGATGAGGAAGCTAAAAGTCAAATTTATAAAGGTTATTTACCCTATATTTTTGGATTTAGTCCTGATGGTCGGTATTATGTCCATGCGGATGATGGTGGCCTTACTGTTCTGAAACAAGATAGTTGCTGACGTGAAAAGAATAAGAGGATTAGAATTATAGCTAAGAAAAAAGCGACATTTGTGTGTCAAAATTGTGAATATAATTCACCAAAGTATTTAGGACGCTGTCCAAACTGTGGGTCTTGATCTTCTTTTGTTGAGGAGGTTGAGGTTGCAGAGGTCAAGAATGCGCGTGTGTCCTTGACGGGGGAGAAAAGACAGAAAGAAGAAATTTGCGACCGGCTTGTTGCTTGTATCTTCTCGTATCTTTGAGAAGCGTCGGGCTTCTTGTTTTACTAATCCAGATTTAAAAGATTTTTTAGAGGAAAACGGTGCTAAAAGCATAGAGTTTATAGGGGTAGATGGCAATGGCTGTGTTAAGGCTTCCGTTTTGGCAGCTACCAAGGAGAATTATCAGATTTCTGTCGATTTGTCTGCTGTCGGAGTTGCCAACCAGAAGAAATTCTCTAAAACACTGAAGCAGTGGCAAGATTTCGGAATCAAGATTGGATAGTTTTATGGGGATCTTAATATGAAAATTATTTTTATCCGTCACGGGGAGCCAAATTACCGTGAGTTAGAGGAGCGTTCCTATACTGGATTCGGGATAGATTTGGCACCCTTATCTGAGAAAGGAAAACAACAAGCTCAGGAGCTTTGCAAAAATCCTTTGTTTGGCTCAGCTGATATCCTGGTGTCTTCTGCAGTGACGCGAGCTTTAGAAACGGCTTTTTATGTATCCTGTGCTACTGGCCTTCCTTTGAGGGTAGAGCCATTATTGCATGAATGGCAGGTTTATGAAACAGGTATAGAGAACTTTGAAACAGCTAGATGTCTGTTTTTAGAAAACAAGGGGGAGTTGCTCCCAAATTCTCCTGTTCAATATGAGACAGCTGTAGAGATGAAGTCTCGTTTTCTAGAATGCATGGCTAAGTATCGGGAACATCAAACTGTGGTAGTTGTAGCCCATCGCATGCTCATGAGCCAATTTGTACCAGATGAGAAGGTTGATTTTTGCCAAGTGATTGAGTGTGAGATAGAGATATAGAAAGAGGTTTATCATCGCAAAGAAAAAAGCGACATTTGTATGTCAAAATTGTGGGTATAATTCCCCTAAATATCTGGGACGTTGTCCTAACTGTGGGTCTTGGTCTTCTTTTGTTGAGGAAGTTGAGGTTGCAGAGGTCAAGAATGCGCGTGTGTCCTTGACAGGGGAGAAAACCAAGCCTATGAAACTGGCTGAAGTGACCTCCATCAATGTCAATCGAACAAAGACTGAAATGGAGGAGTTCAACCGAGTTCTTGGTGGAGGTGTGGTGCCAGGGAGTCTCGTTCTTATCGGCGGGGATCCAGGAATTGGGAAATCAACTCTGCTCTTACAAGTCTCAACCCAGCTGTCTCAAGTAGGGACAGTTCTCTATGTCAGTGGTGAGGAGTCTGCTCAACAGATCAAACTCCGTGCAGAGCGCTTGGGGGATATTGATAGTGAGTTTTATCTCTATGCTGAGACCAATATGCAGAGCGTGAGAGCTGAGGTGGAGCGAATCCAACCAGACTTTCTTATCATCGACTCTATCCAGACCATCATGTCTCCTGAGATTTCTGGAGTTCAAGGTTCTGTGTCTCAGGTGCGTGAGGTGACGGCCGAGCTCATGCAGCTGGCCAAGACCAATAACATCGCTATCTTTATTGTCGGGCATGTGACCAAGGAAGGAACCTTGGCTGGGCCTCGGATGTTGGAGCATATGGTGGATACAGTGCTTTACTTTGAAGGGGAACGCCACCATACCTTCCGTATTTTGAGAGCGGTCAAAAACCGTTTTGGATCGACCAATGAAATTGGGATTTTTGAGATGCAATCAGGTGGCTTGGTTGAGGTGCTCAATCCTAGTCAAGTTTTCCTAGAAGAACGTTTAGATGGAGCAACTGGTTCGTCCATCGTGGTGACTATGGAAGGAACCCGTCCTATTCTTGCGGAGGTTCAGGCCTTGGTAACACCGACTATGTTTGGTAATGCCAAGAGGACTACAACAGGCCTTGATTTCAATCGTGCTAGCTTGATTATGGCTGTTTTGGAGAAACGGGCAGGTTTGCTTCTCCAAAATCAGGATGCTTATCTCAAATCTGCTGGTGGTGTCAAATTGGATGAGCCTGCTATTGATTTGGCAGTTGCGGTTGCTATAGCTTCGAGCTATAAGGACAAGCCAACCAATCCTCAGGAATGTTTTGTAGGAGAATTAGGTTTGACTGGAGAAATTCGGCGTGTAAATCGTATCGAGCAACGCATCAATGAAGCTGCTAAACTTGGATTTACAAAAATCTATGTACCGAAAAATTCCTTGACTGGAATCAAACCACCTAAGGAAATTCAGGTGATTGGAGTGACGACTATCGGAGAAGTCTTGAAAAAAGTATTTTCCTAATAGTCTTACTCAGTTTTAGATTGCAAAACACTTTATAGCCAATATTTATTAAAAACAAGGAGGAATTTCTGATGAAATTTTCTATGGATAGTCAAATGCAATTTCCTTTGGTAGAGTTATCGCTCAACCAAGGAGAAACAGTCTTTATCCAGCGCGGTAGCATGGTTTACCACACACCTAATGTCAGCCTCAATACCCAACTTAATGCGAGTGGTTCTGGTTTGGGGCGTTTTGTCAAAGCCGTGGGACGTTCTATGGTTTCTGGTGAAAGTACCTTCATTACTCAAGCTATTGCAGAGTCTGACAACGGATATCTTGCTTTAGCACCAGATACTCCTGGTCAAGTGATTGCTCTTGAACTAGGTGAAAAGCAGTATCGATTGAATGATGGGGCTTTTCTGGCTCTTGATGGGACGGCTTTCTATACAATGGAGCACCAATCTATTGGGAAAGCACTTTTCGGAGGTCAAGGTGGTCTTTTCGTAATGACTACTCAAGGTCAGGGAACTCTTTTGGCCAATGCTTTTGGCTCTATTAAGAAAATTGAGCTACAAAACCAAGAAATAACCATCGACAATGCCCATGTGGTAGCTTGGAGTCAATCTTTGGACTATCATATCCACTTAGAAAATGGCTTCTGGCAGTCTATTGGTACAGGCGAAGGAGTGGTGAATACCTTCCGAGGTACCGGTGAGGTCTATGTACAAAGTCTCAATCTTCAAAGCTTTGCAGGCTCTCTTAACAAGTATATTCAAAAAGGTTCATAATAATAAAAAACTAGGACAGAAACCCCAAGCTAGAAGCTGGATGTTTCTGTCCTGGTTTTTTAATAAGGAGGTTGACAGCTGACAAGACAAAGAAAAGATGGTAAGATAGAAGATAAATAATTTGGTGTTCAAATTATCTTAAAAGTAAGAAAGTGTGTTGTCATGTCGTATTTTGAACAGTTTATGCAAGCCAACCAGGCTTATGTTGCCCTGCATGGGCAGTTAAATCTGCCAATCAAGCCGAAAACAAGAGTAGCCATTGTGACTTGTATGGACTCACGTCTGCACGTTGCACAAGCTTTGGGGTTAGCACTTGGAGATGCTCACATTTTACGGAATGCGGGCGGTCGAGTGACAGACGATATGATTCGCTCACTCGTGATTTCTCAGCAACAAATGGGAACAAGAGAGATTGTGGTTCTTCATCATACAGACTGTGGTGCTCAGACATTTCAAAACGAAGAGTTTCAAGAACATTTAAAAACTGAATTAGGGGTTGATGTCTCGGGTCAAGATTTTCTCCCTTTTCAAGACGTTGAGGAGAGTGTTCGTGAGGATATGCAGTTACTTCGAGAATGCCCATTGATTCCAGATGATGTGGTTATTTCAGGGGCTGTTTATGATGTAGATACAGGCAGTATGAGAGAGGTATACTAACTTTTCCTTTGTGAGTTCCTATCTTCCCATGAGATAGAATGTCTAAGTTGTCACATTTTTGCTTGAATATAAGGAATATAAATGAGCACAAGGCAAGGGGATAAATGTCCACTCTTGTCTTATTTTTTATTGAAAAATAGAGAAAAAAGCGCTACAATGGTAGTTGGAAAAATGTTGTGAAAAAACACAAGTGATACATAAATACTGGAGGAAATCATGTCTTTTTCTGATTTAAAGCTGTTTGCCCTTTCTTCAAATAGAGAATTGGCAGAGCGTGTGGCGCAAGAGATTGGGATAGAGTTGGGAAAATCAACCGTACGTCAATTTTCAGATGGAGAAATTCAAGTTAATATCGAAGAATCGATCCGTGGAAAACACGTCTTTATCCTACAATCAACTAGCTCACCTGTAAATGACAATCTGCTAGAAATTTTGATTATGGTAGATGCTTTGAAACGCGCCAGTGCAGAATCTGTCAACGTTGTTATGCCTTACTATGGCTATGCACGTCAGGATAGAAAAGCGAGAGCGCGTGAGCCAATCACTTCAAAACTTGTGGCAAATATGCTAGAAGTGGCTGGAGTGGATCGTTTGTTGACGATCGACTTGCATGCTGCACAGATTCAGGGATTCTTTGATATTCCTGTCGATCACTTGATGGGTGCTCCTTTAATTGCAGACTACTTTGAGCGTCGTGGCATGGTTGGTTCTGACTATGTGGTTGTCAGTCCGGACCATGGTGGGGTGACTCGTGCTCGTAAATTAGCAGAGTTTTTGAAAACTCCGATTGCCATTATTGATAAACGTCGTAGCGTGGACAAGATGAATACCAGTGAAGTGATGAACATCATTGGTAAGGTAGAAGGCAAGACTTGTATCTTGATTGACGATATGATCGATACAGCTGGAACTATTTGCCATGCGGCGGATGCTCTTGCAGAAGCTGGTGCTGTCGAAGTTTATGCAAGCTGTACGCACCCAGTTCTTTCAGGACCTGCTATGGATAATATCCAAAAATCAGCTATTAAAAAATTGGTTGTTTTGGATACCATCTACCTACCAGAAGAGCGTTTAATTGATAAGATTGAGCAAATCTCTATCGCTCATCTCTTGGCAGATGCTATCATCCGTATCCATGAAAAACGTCCTCTATCTCCATTATTTAGTATTGAGAAAAAAATCTAACGAATTCGTTGGATCAGACAAAACTCCTAACAAAGTGAAAGTCCTTGTTGGGAGTTTTCTTAATTAGATCAGAAAAATGTGAAAATTTCACTAATTGTTCGTTTTTTAGTCCATTTTTTTCCTTAATCTTTCGAGAATATTGCTTGTTTTTTAAGAATATAATAAATTTTACTCGTTTTTTACCAGAAATTTTAAAAATACTTTAAGAAAAAGCTTGACAACTCTAATATATGTGATATAATTTGAGGTAATAAGGATTATCCTTATAATTAAAATTAAACTTAAAGAGGAGATAAAACAATGAAAAAAGTTTTATTGGCATCAGTAGCAGCTCTTGCAGTATTCTCAGCAGCAGCTCCAGTTTTTGCACAAGGAGAAAACCCAGCTTCTTCTAACCAATTGATCCAAAAGAAATATGTTTCTGAACGTGATATTGCAGATCAAGCTAATGCATACGTAGCAGCTCACCCAGAAGATATCGCAGCAGCTGTTGAAAAAGAACCTTCAGTGATTGCAGCTCGTGCAGCACTTGCTAAAGCTGAAGCAATCGTTGGTCATACTCATGAAAAAGCTGTAGCAGCTGCTAAAGCTGAACTTGAAGAAGTTTTGGCTGACGCAACAAATTCACAACGTAACCGTGCAATCCAATACTTGCAAGAAACATACCGTAACGCAGCTAAAGCTCAAGGTAACTACTGGAACGACCCAACTGGTGTTGAAGACAACAAACCAAATGATGTTCGTATCGCTGATGATATCGAAAACAACACTGGTAAACGTCCAGGAGCAAGCAACGATGCAACTAACCCATCAGCTACTCCAGAACCAGGTAAACCAGGTGCTGTAGACCAAGCTAAAAAAGCTGACGAAGCAGCTAAAAAAGCTGGCGCAAATGCTAAAGCAGGTCAAAAAGCTCTTCCAAAAACACACGCTGCTAAATAATTTTATTTAAAAAGTAGCCAATCACTGAAACTTGGTTTCAGTGATTTTTTTGGTAAAAAATGAGGGAGGAAAAGATGAGTAGACGTTCTACGACAAAGAAATCACCAATTACTAAAATAATTGCTTCTATCGTTGCAGTAGCTATCGTTGCTTTGGGAGGCTTCTTTATCTATAAAAGCTTCCTGGCTCCGACAGAGAATAAACAAAATGATGCAAAGGTTACTCAGGAAGCTCCAAAGCAAACCTATACTGCTAGCCAAGAAGAAAAAGAATATCTCGCTAATAAGTTTAAAGGCTTGCTCGCAACAAACTCTGAAACAGTTGGTTATGTATATATTCCTGGCACACAGTTGGATGAACCAGTTGTTCAAACAACGGATAATGCGACTTATTTAGATAAGCGCTTTGATGGCGTTAACGAGCCTTTAATGGGGGCAGTCTTTATGGACGCTGATAACAAGAAGGACTTTAGTGATCGATTGACTTGGTTATTTGGTCACGCTCGTGGTAGTAAAGTTCCTGATCATCGTATGTTTAAAGATGTGAATTATTTCAGTCGTCAAGAATATTTTGATGAACATCCTTATGTAGTCATTGAAACTCCAGAGAGAAAGTATTATTATGAAGCTGTTGCTATGATTATTGTTCCAGAAGAAACAGCTTTTTACCGTACTTCTTTTGATGATGATGCGGATTTTGAGAAACAGCTAACTACTATTTATGATACTGCAGAGGTTAAGAAACCAAATGTTAAGGTATCAGCTAAGGATAAATATCTTGTTCTTTCTACTTGTCGTGAAGAAGATGATACGATTCGTGCCAATCTCTACCTTCGACAAATTCCTGACTCAGAGATGAGTGACTTTGTCAAACAACATGGAGAAAGCCTTCAGTATAAACCAACAAGAGAATAATCTTTAAATAAAATTTTTATGAATCCTCCTCAAATTAAATGAAATTGTTTAATTTTGGGAGGATTTTTTGATTTTATAGTAAATTTCTGCAAACCCTTTCAAAATATGCTATACTGATGAAAAAGGAGGATTTTTATGACTCAAGAATTTATCAATCCAAGTGATGGCGTAATCCGTCAGTATCTAGAAACCAGTAAGACTCTAGCAGTAGTGGGCTTGTCTGACCGTGAGGAAACAACTAGCAATCGAGTGACAAAGGAAATGCAGGCTCGTGGCTATAAAATCATACCAGTAAACCCTAAGGCTGCAGGTGGGGAAATCTTGGGAGAAAAGGCTTATGCCAGTCTAGCTGATATTCCTTTCCCTGTAGATATCGTTAATGTCTATCGTCGTAGTGAGTTTCTACCAGATGTGGCACGAGATTTTCTCAAGGCTGATGCTAAGATTTTCTGGGCGCAACTAGGACTTGAAAGTCTAGAAGCAGAAGAAATCTTGCGTGCTGGAGGTTGCGATGATATCGTGATGAACCGTTGTATTAAGAGAGAACATACACGCTTAATTCTTGAACAATAAAAAGGTAGCTTGCGGGCTACCTTTTGTGTTATACTCAATGAAAATCAAAGAGCAAACTAGGAAACTAGCCGCAGGTTGCTCAAAGCAC
>NZ_JUOS01000105.1 GCF_001075875.1 Streptococcus oralis | reverse complement strand
TGCGTCTAAGTCGGCCTCAACAAGTGCGTCTAAGTCAGCATCGACGAGTGCGTCTAAGTCAGCGTCGACCAGCGCTTCTAAGTCAGCCTCAACGAGTGCGTCTAAGTCAGCCTCAACGAGTGCGTCTAAGTCAGCGTCGACCAGCGCTTCTAAGTCAGCCTCAACGAGTGCATCTAAGTCGGCCTCAACAAGTGCGTCTAAGTCGGCCTCAACAAGTGCGTCTAAGTCGGCCTCAACAAGTGCGGTAGCTTCAGCCTCAGCCTCAACAAGTGCGGTAGCCTCAGCTTCAGCGTCAACAAGTGCAGTAGCTTCAGCATCAGCATCGACCAGCGCAGTAGCCTCAGCTTCAGCATCAACAAGCGCGGTAGCAAGTGCATCAGCATCGACTAGCGCGATCGCTTCAGCTTCAGCATCAACAAGCGCGGTAGCAAGTGCTTCAGCATCGACTAGCGCGGTCGCTTCAGCTTCAGCATCGACAAGTGCGGTCGCTTCAGCTTCAGCATCAACAAGCGCGGTCGCTTCGGCTTCAGCGTCAACCAGTGCAGTAGCTTCGGCTTCAGCATCGACTAGTGCA
>NZ_JUOS01000104.1 GCF_001075875.1 Streptococcus oralis | reverse complement strand
CTTGATTTTCTGAAATATTGGCCTTCAAACTTGTCTGAGAAAGAGCCTGGAAATAATCTTGAGTTAAGAATAGTTGTTGAGATATTTTTTCAAATTGAATAACAAGCTTATTATTTCTTCTTTCAACACGATTGACAAATACTTTATCAAGATATGCTTTAGCTAATCCAATTTCTAAAAGGTAAGCAACCACATCTGGATATTCTCCAAAACGATCGATCAACTCATCTTGTAATCCCTCATAGTTGACACGGTTATCAATCTGACGAATTCTCTTGTAAATTTCAATTTTATGTCGTTCATCTGAAATGTACTCATCCGGAAGATAAGCGTCAATTTGTAGAATTAATTCAGCATTTCCTTTTTCACGTTTTTTGTCAGTTCCATTTTTCTTAGCTATTGCTTCTTCTAACAACTGAGAGTACAACTCAAAACCAACAGAATCAATAAAACCAGACTGCGAACTTCCTAAAAGATTACCCGCTCCACGAATGGATAAATCACGCATAGCGATTTTGAAACCAGAACCCAGTTCAGTAAAACCTTTGATAGCTTCTAATCTCTTCTCAGAAACTTCTGTCAAAGTTTTATCTGGACGATACATAAGATAAGCATAAGCGATTCGGTTACTACGACCAACCCGACCTCTTAATTGATACAAGGTAGACAGACCCATATGATCCGCATTTTCAATAAATAAAGTATTTGCATTTGGAATATCCACTCCTGTTTCAATAATCGTAGTGGTGACAAGAATATCATACTGTCCTTCTATAAAGTCAAGTAGCGTATTCTCCAAACGAATTTCACTCATTTGTCCATGAACAAAGCCAATCGAAGCTTCTGGAATCAACTCTTGTAACTCTGAAACCTTTTTTTCAATCGTGTCAACTTTGTTGTAAAGATAGTAAACTTGACCACCACGATCCATTTCTCTCAATACAGCATCACGAATGACACGATCATTTTGTTCCAGAACATAGGTTTGAACAGGATATCGATTTGTTGGAGGAGTCTCTATGACTGATAAATCTCGGATACCCAGCATAGACATATGAAGAGTTCGAGGAATTGGTGTAGCTGTCAAGGTTAAGACATCAACCTTCTTTTTTAATTCCTTCAAAGCTTCCTTATGCTTAACACCAAATCGTTGTTCTTCATCAATAATCATCAACCCCAAATCAGCAAACTCAACATCTTTAGATAATACTCTATGGGTCCCTATCAAGATGTCTACTTGACCTTTTTTTAATTTCTCAAGTGTCTCAGTCTGTTCTTTTTTACTTCTGAAACGACTTAAAACATCTACGTTAACAGCAAATTGCTCAAATCTTTCCTTGAAATTACTGTAATGTTGCTGAGCAAGAACGGTAGTTGGTACTAAAACGACAACCTGTTTATGATCATTGATAGCCTTAAATGCAGCTCGCATGGCCACCTCAGTCTTACCAAAACCAACATCTCCAACTAAAAGTCGGTCCATCGGTTGAGAAGCCTGCATATCTTTCTTGATCTCTTCGATACTTCGAAGTTGGTCCTCAGTCTCTACATATGGGAATGCTTCGTCAAAAGCAACCTGATCTTCATCATCTTTTGAAAATGCATATCCTTTAAGTTGACTTCTCTCGGCATATAACTTAATCAAGTCATCTGCAATATCTTCAACTTGACTCTTTACTTTTTGCTTGGCTTTTTTAAAACGTCCATCGTTTAATTTGTTTAACTTTGGAGCCTTACCATCACTAGAGACATACTTAGAAAGAGTCTGTATCTGCTCTACAGGGATGGAAATACGGTCTCCATTTTGATATAGGACACTTACGTAGTCTCGATGAATTCCTTTGATTTCAATCGTTTCAATCCCTAAATATTGACCAATACCATGAATTTGATGAACAACATAATCTCCTTTTTGGAGCTCGTTATAATCTTTTAATCGCTCAGCGTTGCTTATATTTTGTCTTCTATATTTCCGTTTAATCTTCTTTTTTAAAATCTCATATTCAGTGATAAATACAAGATTTTCATCTACAAAATGAAATCCATGACGAAGATTTCCTTCAACAAGATTGACAGTTCCTTTACAGATTTCACTTTCATTACTATTATCAACTTTAATATCATATTCATCAAGAATCGTTGACAGTTTCTTTAATTCTGTTTTGGTACTTGATTGAAGAACAATTGTATACTTCAATTTTTTATAACGTTCAATTTCTTCCTTCAGAAAAGAAAACTGATTAAAGAACTCCTGCATAGGATACTGATTAAATTGATACAGATAATCAAATTTTAGATTTCCAAGCCCTTTTTGGAAATTTGAAAAGAAACTAGCTGGTAAATATTTTTTGAATTGACTTTCTACATCAGCAAAATATTGTAAACTTGACACTGTTTTACTATTGTGTAAATCATCTGTAAAGTAGCTAGCGGTTTCCTTATCAAAAGCATCGTACTGATTCAAGATTTTTTGAAAATCATCAAAGATAATAGGAATTTGATTCAAATAGTCTATCAATGTCCATTGTTTTTTATAAAATACAGACAAAAACTTGCGAATATCTGCATGAAGAACTTGCTCTTTCGTGCAACTAAAAACTTCTTCTAAGTAAGACTTTAAAGTTGGAGAAAGTGCCTTATCAATCTCATGTTCTAAAAATTTCTGACCACGATGATAATCTTCAAAAGTTAGTAAAATATCACTTGCTGGATATATCAGTACTTTAGACTGACTGTCTTTAGAAAGCTGAGTTTCAGTATCAAATTCTCTTATACCATCAATTTCATCACCAAAAAATTCTATCCGGTAAGGAGATAGTTGAGAAGTTTCAAAGATATCCAGGATATCTCCACGAAGGCTAAACTCTCCCTGACTTTGAACTTGTGTAACTTTCTTATAACCAAGGGAAATCAAGTGATTTTTTAATTCTCTTTGTTCGCATTCCAGGCCCACTTGAAGTTCTAAGATACTATCATCAAAAACTTGAGGACTTGGTAAGAATACCCGACTAGCTGCGACGTTACAAACTAAAATCCCTCTTTGATACTCATCTCGTAGAAAACGCAAAGCTTCAACCCGAGAAAAAAACTTTTCCTGAGATGATACTAAAAATTCGACCATCGGTGAATCATCTACTAGAAATGGATAAACTAGATCCGAACCTAATATGGAGATTAAATCATTGACCAGACGCTCCGCCTCTCCATATGTGGAAGTTATCACTAAAACCTTATCCTGACTCTTCAGACTACTAGCAATCGCTAACGATTTTGCTGATCCAGAAAGTCCTAGCAATAATTGTCTTTGTTGCTGTGGTAAGTTCTTATGCCAAGATAGAATTTGTTTATTCTCTAAAAAGAAATCGATTAATGCCATTTCCTTACCCATTATATTTCTGCATCGTCTTTTCAAAGTTTTTTTCTTGTAAATAATAATTTACAGCATCGTCAACCTTGTCAATAGATTGTAAAATACCAATATAATCTTCTTGATCAAACTTACTCAAAACATGGTGAACAACAGACATTCCTTTTTTAGGTCTACCAATACCAATCTTTACACGATTGAAAATCTGTGTACCGATATGTTGAATAATCGACTTAATTCCATTATGACCACCAGCTGATCCCTTGGCTCTCAAGCGAATTTTTCCTACTTCCATATCAAGATCATCGTAAATAATCAGTAAATCTTCAATATCTAAACCATAGTAGGTTAACAATGCATGAACAGCTTTTCCACTTTCATTCATAAAAGTCGTCGGTTTCACCAGATAAATTTTTTCACCGTTAAGAAAAAATGAGGCTAACTCAGCTTGGAATATCTTATCGTGTGTAAAGGTAACATTCTGTTTTTTTGCTAGTTGGTCAATCAGCATAAATCCAACATTATGTTTAGTTTCAAAATATTTATCCCCTGGATTTCCCAATCCTACAAGTAATTTTGTCATTTATATTTCCTTTCAAAAGTCAAAAGGGTTGGAATTTTTTTCCAACCTAATTGACATTATTTTAAATACTGATTATACGTTAAAGCGGAATTCCATAATATCGCCATCTTGCACGATATATTCTTTTCCTTCTTCACGCAAACGTCCAGCTTCTTTTACAGCCTTTTCAGAGCCGTATTTTACCAAATCGTCATAAGACATGGTCACTGCACGAATAAATCCTTTTTCAAAGTCAGAGTGGATGATACCAGCTGCTTGAGGAGCTTTCATGCCACGTTTAAAGGTCCATGCACGAACCTCTTTTTCACCAGCTGTGAAGTAAGTTCCAAGTCCTAGTAGATGATAAGCAGCTCGAGTCAATTTGTCAACTCCTGATTCTGTCAAACCAATGGCTTCAAGAAACTCTTTTTTATCTTCATCGTCTAACTCAGAAATTTCTTCTTCAGCACGCGCTGAAATAACCACTACCTCTGCATTTTCTGTTGCTGCGAATTCACGAATTTGCTTCACATAATCGATAGATTCTGGGTCTCCAACGACATCCTCATCAACGTTAGCTACATAAAGAACAGGTTTCGTGGTCAAAAGGAAAAGACCTTTGACTACTTTTTGCTCTTCATCTGTAAATTCAATGGTACGTGCTGATTTACCGTCTTCAAGAACAGGTTTAATCTTTTGAAGAACGTTAAATTCTGCAACTGATTCCTTATCTTTTTGTGTACGCGCCATTTTTTCTACACGCGCATAGCGTTTATTGACTGATTCTAAGTCAGCAAGAATCAACTCTAGGTTAATAGTATCAATATCTGCTAGCGGATCCACAAAGGCATCTTCACGACCTTGCTCACGCATGACATTTTCATCATCAAAGGCACGAACCACATGAACAATCGCATCAACTTCACGGATATTGGCCAAGAATTTATTTCCCAAACCTTCTCCTCTTGATGCTCCTTTTACAATCCCTGCAATATCTGTAAATTCAAAGGTTGTTGGAACTGTCTTTTTAGGAGTAATCATTTCCGTCAATTTTTGGAGGCGTTCATCTGGAACTTCTACCATTCCAACGTTTGGATCAATGGTCGCAAAAGGATAGTTTGCAGCCTCTGCTCCTGCTTTTGTAATTGCATTAAATAGGGTTGATTTACCAACGTTTGGTAAACCAACGATACCTGCTGTTAAAGCCATAGTTTCTCATTCTCCGTTCACATTTCAATCTTCAATATTATAACACAAAAAGGGAAAACTTGCTAACCCTCTAACTAGGGTTCTTAGTCGATGATTTTACTCATTTTTCTTTCAAAATCATAGCGACTCATCATGACTACGTGGTCACAATTACTACATTTTATTTTGATATCTGCACCAACACGGGTAATTTCCCAGCGATTTGCCTTTTTGCCTGTTGACTTAATCGTACAAGCATGAGGTTTTTTCATTTCAACAAAATTTCCAACTTGATACATAGTTAGTCTCCTTTTTCGATTATATCATAAAAGAGGCGAGCTAGGCTCAACCTCTTTCCATTAATTTGTACGAACTGGCGTGATGAGCTGCATGAAATCTTCATCTGTATCAGCTGGAACCAAAGTAAATGGACGAACTGCTGAAATAAAGCTGATTGTAACCTTTTCGCTATTTAGAGCTTTTAGTGCTTCAATCAAATAAGTTGGGTTGAAACTAATTGTCAAATCAGCACCACTTACATTTTCAGTATCAATTTCTTCGTTTACTTTCCCTACTTCTGGAGAGTGAACATGGGCACTTACAATTCCTTCTTTGATTTCTAATTTAACAGTACCATTTTGTGTCGCACTTGATAAGAGGCGAGCACGTTCCATAGACTGGCGTAGTTTAGCAACGTCAAAAGTCACTGTTGTATTGAAATCTGTTGGAATCAATCGATCGGTATCTGGATAATTTCCTTCTAAGAGACGTGTGTAGAAGCTAATATTTTCACTTCTAAAGAGAATTTGATTATTGGCGAAGAAAATCTCCACTGTTTCGATATCATCAGTAAAAACAGCTGAAAATTCACGTAGCGAACGACTTGGGATGACAACATCAAAATCATCGCTATTTTTTTCAAGAGTCAACTTTTTCTGACTAAGACGGTGAGAGTCTGTCGCAACTGTTTTTAATTCTTTATGATTGCTCAAGACAAAATGTACCCCCGTCAAAATAGGACGGCTTTCTTGGGTGCTAGCTGCAAAAGCTGTTTCATTGATAATCTTTTTAAGAAGTTTTGTTTCAAGAACTAAAGGATTGCTTGCAGAAATTTCCTGAATACGTGGATATTGCTCGCTATCTTTTCCTTTAAGAGTAATCTCTGATTTTCCACTAGTTAAGACAATTTGCTTTTGTTCAATCTCTTTAAAATCAAGTGTTACATCTGGAAGACTTGAAACAACATTGATAAAGAAAGAAGCTTCCAGTAGAACTGAACCTAAAGAGTTAATCAAGAGACCTGCATTTTCATTTTTTTGCGATATAAAATTTTCGATTGAGATTTGACCATTTGATCCAATCAAGGTAATTCCTTCATTGGTAACATCAATTTTTACAGTCGATAAGATAGGAATTGCATTCTTTGAGCTAATAGCTCTCTTTGTTGTATTTAAGGCTTGTAAAAATAAGTTTTTATTAATTGAAAAATGAATCATGGATTCTCCTTTATTCTTTTTATTATTAGAAGGATAATAGTAATAATAGAGTGTGTGAAATCTGTGGAAAAACACTTGTAATCAAGAAAATTCAAGGACAGAGCCTTGTTTAAAAAATGTGGATAAATAAGAGATTTTTGTAAAAGTTATCCACAAGTTATTTAATTTTCTTTTTGATGTTTTCAATTTCTATACGTAAATTATCATCTGTTTCAAGCATGGATTTGATTTTTCCATGAGCGTGAATTACCGTTGTGTGGTCTTTACCACCAAACTCTTTTCCAATCTTAGGAAGGCTATTATCAGTCATTTCTCTGGCTAGATACATAGCAACTTGACGGGCTAAAACGATATTTTGAACACGTCTAGTTCCTTTCATTTCCTTGACACTAACACCATAGAAGTTTCCAACTTCTGTTTGGATTTTATCAATTGGAATCACAATCATTTTGCTGACGTCTTGTTTACGAGCACGAATAGCTTCAGCGGCAATATCAACTGTGATATCGTTAATCTTTTTGACTTTGGCCATTAGGCTGATATCATTGAGTGCACCCTCGAGTTCTCGCACGTTAGAGTCAAATTGTCCGGCCAAATATTCGAGTGTATCATTCTGAAAATGATAATTGAGATGTTCAGTCTTACTCTGTAAAATAGCAATACGTGTTTCAAAATCAGGTGGTGTGATATCTGTCGTTAATCCCCACGAGAAGCGCGTGACCAGACGTTCAGGTAGACTCTCTAAATGTTCAGGCCTACGGTCGCTTGTTAAAACAATTTGTTTATTATTATTGTGAAGGGCATTAAAAGTATTGAAAAACTCTTCTTGAGTTTGTACTTTCTTTCCACTAAGAGATTGAATATCATCAATGAGTAGGAGGTCTAAACTACGATAAGTTTTTTTAAATTTTTCCATATCATTGAGTCTCAAATGCTCTAGAAATTCATTAATGAAGCTTTCAGCAGGTATGTATTTAACACGCGCATTTGGACTCTTTTTTAGAATTTCATTCCCAAGGGCATTTAACAAGTGAGTTTTTCCCAGTCCAGGACCTCCATAGATAAATAGAGGATTATAAGTTAGTCCAGGATCTTCAGAAACTGCTAAAGCTGCGGACTTAGCCCAAACATTACCATTTCCTTGGACAAAATTATCGAAAGTATACTTTTCCTTGAGTCCAGTTTCAGAATATGGAATAGTGGACAGATTTTGCTGATAGTTATTTGTAGACTCAGAATGTAGGTCTACTTGAGAGGCAGCCTCTTCAACTTTCGTGAAGACATAATGGGCTTTTATTTCAGTATCATAGATTTCAAAACCTGCCGCTAAAAGCATCCCATTGATATTTCTTTCCCAGAATATCTGCATTTCATCTCGGGGTAAGAAAATCGTTGCAGTAGTCTCTTCAACTTTAACAAGTTTCGCGTCTAAAATATAGAAATCATAAACTGACTGAGTTAATTTATCATGTGCAAGTTCTAAAAGACGATTCCAAAATTGTTTTTCCTTCAATGATTTCCTCCTCCTTTACTATAGAATTAAAAAGGTTTATTGATAGAATCATTTTACCATAGATAAGATTATTTTTCCACAAGTTGTGGAAAACAATTAACAATGTTTTTAACTGTTATCCACAAAATGTGGATAACTAAGAAAAATTCTGAAATACTGGGCTTTTAAAAACTAAAATGCAGTGGATAACTATGTTCGTTAAGAATACTAAAATAACAGCCTTATTTCAGGCTGTTAATAAATTGTTGGTATTCATCTTGGTTATGGAAAGAAATAGTAATTTTACCACTATCTTTTTTTTGTAGCTTAATATGAACATCTAATCCGAGTATTTTTTTTAATGTTTGCTCTTCCTCTTTGACAAAGTGATCTTTTTCTTTTTTGCTGATCTTCTTCGTTTTTTGTAGTATCTGTTCAACTTGTCGAACAGAGAGATTTTCAGTTTGAATACGATTCAAGAGTTTATCTTGTTTATCACTTGATAATTGAATGAGGAGTCTAGCATGAGCCTGGGAAAGCTTCCCACTTTCAACTTTTGTTAGGATATGTTTAGGTAGCCCTAACAATCGAACTAGATTTGTAATATAAGGTCGAGATTTCCCCATTTTTTCAGCAATTTCTGTGTGGGTAAAACCTTTATCAATTAAGGACTGATATGCTTTAGCTTCCTCGATTGGATTTAAATTTTCTCGTTGGAGATTCTCAATGATAGAATGAAGCATCATATCTTGATCAGAAAGTTGCTTAACAATGACAGGAACTTCGGAAAGACCAGCAACTATAGATGCACGATATCGTCTTTCTCCAGCTAAAATCTCGTATCCAAGTACAGGAGATTTTCTAACGATAATAGGCTGAATCAAGCCGTTTTCCTTAATAGATTGTGCCAGTTCTTGTATTTTTTCTTCTGAAAATTCCTTACGAGGTTGATAGGGATTTTTTTGAATATCTTTTATTTGAACAATTTTAAATTCTTCCATAATTCTACATTATCACAACTTAGATATTCTGTAAAGCAACTTTACATATCTGTAAATTACTTATCTAAATCACTAGTACTCTTATCTAATTTAATAGTTGTTGTTTCTTCCTTACCATCACGGTAGTAAGTAACAGTCATACTGTCTCCAATGGAGTGACTATATAGAGCACTTTGTAATTCAGTAGTGGAAGAAATAGCTTTATCATCTATTTTTGTAATGACGTCATATTGTTGCAGATGTCCATTGGCAGGCATATTTTTTTGAACAGAACGAACAGCGACACCAGAAGTAACATTTCCAGGAAGTTTTAGTTTTTGAAGATCAGTTGTACTAAGATTTGATAAGTTAACCATGTGGATTCCAAGAGCAGGTCGAGTTACTTTTCCATCTTTTTCTAATTGTTTAATAATATTGATTACGTCATTTGCAGGAATGGCAAAACCAAGACCTTCGACAGATGTTCCACCATTAGAGGCGATCTTACTTGATGTAATACCGATAACTTGGCCTTGGATATTAATCAAAGGACCGCCAGAGTTACCAGGGTTAATAGCTGTATCTGTTTGAATAGCATTGGTTGAGATAGCTTGTCCGTCTTCAGATTTTAGAGAGACATTTCTATTTAAACTTGATACAATCCCTTGAGTTACAGTGTTGGCATATTCAGAACCAAGAGGACTTCCGATTGCAATAGCTGTTTCTCCAACTGTTAATTGACTAGAATCACCAAATTCAGCTACTGTAGTGACCTTATCTGCAGCAATTTTTACAACGGCAATATCTGAATAAGTATCAGAACCCACAATTTCACCAGGGACTTTTGTGCCATCTGCTAAACGAATATCAACTTTTTTAGCGCCATTAATAACGTGAGTATTGGTTACAAGGTAGGCAGTATCCCCTTCCTTTTTATAAATGACCCCAGAACCTTCGCTGTATACTTGTTCAGCATTGGTATCTGTATCAGTTTCATCAGATCCGAGTAAACTATTTTGAGAATTTGATGAGTAAGTAATGACAGATACAACAGCATCTTTAACTTTATCGACTGCCTGTGTAGTTGAGTTTTCATTTTTTACAGCTGTTTTGCTGACAGTCGTTGTAGTTGTCGTACCACTATTTTGTTTTTGACTGAACTGCAATGTTGTAAAAGTACCTAAAACCCCACTAAAAAAGCTAATGAGAATGACTAATAAAAGTTGTCCCAATTTTTTGGAACTAGTTTTTAAGTTTTTCATAGAAGCCTCCATGTTTTTTTATCAATGAAAGTATAAAATAGCTAGCTTAATCCAAGCTTAAAAACAAAAAAGTTTTTCACAATCTGTGGATAACTTTCAAAAAACTGTGAATTTATTGAAGTTTTTCAAAATCTTATCTGTGAATAAGATGTGAAATTGAGTGTGAATATGTTAGAATAGAAGAATGAAAATTAAAGTGGTAACAGTTGGAAAACTGAAAGAAAAATATCTCAAAGATGGCATAGCAGAATACTCCAAGAGAATTTCACGCTTTGCTAATCTAGAAATGATTGAGTTGGCTGATGAAAAAACACCAGATCGGGCCAGCGAATCTGAAAATCAAAAGATTTTGGAGTTGGAAGGGAACCGCATTCTTGCTAAAGTAGGGGAACGTGATTTTGCAGTTGTTTTAGCTATTGAAGGAACAACTTTTTCTTCTGAAGAGTTCAGTAAGCAGCTTGAAAGAGCTTCTATCAATGGATTTTCAACAATCACTTTTATCATTGGTGGGAGTTTAGGACTATCTCCAGAGGTGAAAAAGAGAGCCAATATCTCTGTTAGTTTTGGTAGATTGACGCTTCCTCATCAACTAATGAGATTAGTCTTAGTAGAACAAATTTATAGAGCGTTTTCGATTCAACAGGGCTCTCCCTATCATAAATAGATGATTGACTAAGCTAGCTTTTTTTGATAAGATAGATTAGTAAGGTCTCATAGCTCAGCTGGATAGAGCATTCGCCTTCTAAGCGAACGGTCGCAGGTTCGAATCCTGCTGGGATCAGTGTTAAATCGTAAGCTGGGAAAAAATCCCAGCTTTTTTTGTAAAAATTTGACATTTCAGAATAAAATTTGAGCATTTGAGAAATAATTCTCTATAGGTATCGTAGATTTTATATAATATTTTTGTAAGTTAATTTACAAGAAAAACATTATAGGAGTTTATATTATGAAAAAGAATACAGATTTTGCTCAGATGAAAGATTTCCAACAATTGAACGAAAAAGAACTGCAGGAAATTAGAGGTGGGGAATGGAGACCTCCATATACAATAAATAATTTTCTTTTTCCAAAAAGAAAGTAAGTAAAAATAAAGGTGGGAAATAATGAATTTATTAGGATTAGTAATTGCTATTGTTTATGTTTTTATTATTAGTAAAATTCATGAATGGGTTTGTAAAGCAACTAGAAAAGACCAATATTTTTTTAGTCTTTATATATTTCTAATACCATTAGTATTGGAAATAATTCTCTATTTCTTGAAATTAGATAGTTTTAGTTTGTCTAAATTTTTATTTCCTTTCCTCCTATTTGGTTACTTTGTTGGATTTAAGAAGTATGAGAAATCTAAGGGAATTTTTATCAGTCTATTATTTTCTCTTTTATATAATAGTACTAATAACTTTTTATCAGTAACCTTATCATCTATTACAGGAGATGAGTTTGCATTGAAGTATAACAATTATTTTTCTCTATTTATCCTGATCTTAACTTATTTGGTTATTAAAGTTGTTGTGTCTTATTTCCATCTCGAATTTAAATATTTTGATAAAGACTATCTATATCCTTTTATGAAGAAAGTGCTCTTTGCATTTATTTTTCTACACGTTGTCTCTTTCACTTCAGATATTGTGAGTACGATTCGTCACTTAAATGGTTTTGGAAGTATTTTATCATCCATTGTTTTTGTTGGTCTACTTTTGACTTTTTTCTCCATGAATTCTCACAAAGTTCAGATAGAAAAAGAAATCGAATTGGAACAAAAGAAGTTTGAGCAAAAACATTTACAAGCTTACACGGATGAGATTGTTGCCTTATATAATGAAATTCGTGGTTTTCGCCATGATTATACAGGCATGCTTGTGAGCTTAAGAATGGCGATCGAAAGTAAAGATTTACAAGAAATTGACAGAGTTTACAGTGAAGTTCTTGTAAAGGCGAATCAAAAATTACGTTCAGATAAGTATACTTATTTCGATTTGAACAATATTGAGGATTCAGCACTTCGTAGTTTGATTGCTCAATCTATTGTCAATGCGAAAACTAATGATGTAGAGTACACACTAGAGGTAAAAGATATCATCACACCTTTGTCTATGGAATTATTAGACTTGGTGCGCGTGATGAGCGTTCTGCTCAATAATGCTGTTGAAGGGGCAGTTGAAAGCTATCAAAAACAACTAGAGGTAGCTATCATCAAATTGGATCTTGAAACCCTAGTTGTTATCCAAAACTCTTGTAAAAAAAGAAAGGTAAAATCTGAAGATTTATTTGAATTAGGATTTTCAACTAAAGGAAGACATAGAGGACTTGGACTCAATAATGTTAAAGAAATTTTAGGAAAATATGACAATGTTATTTTAGAAACAGAAATTGATAATGATGTATTTAAACAAGTGATTAGATTTAAGAGGGAACTGATATGAAAGTATTAATTTTAGAAGATATTATAGAACACCAAGTAAGGTTGGAAACAACTTTGAATAAAATTTCTAAGGAAACAAATATTCCTATCTCCTATAAAACAACAGGAAAAGTGAGAGAGTTTATAGAATATGTAGAGCATGATGAAGTTAATCAGCTGTATTTTCTAGATATTGATATCAATGGAATTGAGAGAAAAGGATTTGAGGTTGCTCAATTTATTCGTCACCGCAATCCTTATGCCATTATTGTTTTTATTACAAGTCGATCTGAATTTGCTACCTTGACTTATAAATACAAAGTTTCAGCATTGGATTTCATTGATAAAGAAACCAGTGATCAAGTTTTTAAAAATAGAGTTGCCGACTGTGTGCTTTACACTAAGACTACTTTACTTGAAAACCAATCAGTCGTTGATTATTTTGATTATAGTTATAAAGGAAATGATCTTTGTATTCCTTATCATGATATTCTCTACATTGAGACAACTGGAACTTCTCATAAATTACGAATTGTAGGTAAGAATTTTGCCAAAGAATTCTATGGAACAATGACAGATATTCAAGAAAAGGATAAGGAAACCCAACGTTTTTATCTAGCTCACAAGTCATTTTTAGTCAATATTGGTAATGTGAGAGAAATTGATCGTAAAAAAATGGAAGTTGTATTTTATGAAGATCATCGTTGTCCTATCTCTCGCCTAAAAACTAAAAAATTGAGAGAACTAATGGCTAAAAACCAAAAAAAGTAATTGACAATTTTTGATAAATTGATATAATGGTTATATCTGCTACAGGTAGAGGGTCCGTTGGTTAAGAAATCGTCTTTTCATAGCGGTAACACGGGTTCTAATTCCGTACGGACTATTTAATCCGCCATAGCTCAGTTGGTAGTAGCGCATGACTGTTAATCATGATGTCGTAGGT
>NZ_JUOS01000103.1 GCF_001075875.1 Streptococcus oralis | reverse complement strand
TAAACCTGAATTCAAGGGTGGAACTGTAACTGTTGACGGTGTCGAGAAGACTGTTGAGATTAACGAAGCTGTTCCGGCAACATTTGATGATGGTTCAACAACCAAGACAGTAGATGGTGTTGGGACATATACAGTAGCCGCAGATGGAACAGTAACCTTTGTTCCTGAAAAGTCATTCACAGGTAAAGCACCGGCCGTAACGGTTGTCCGTGAAGAT
>NZ_JUOS01000102.1 GCF_001075875.1 Streptococcus oralis | reverse complement strand
TCTGGTGTGCGTGTATTGCTAAGCATATTACCAGATGAAGCCAGATAGTACCACTTACCACTATCTTTTACCCAACCTGTTGCCATTGAACCTGAGTTCTTTAGATAATACCAAGAGCCACTATCTTTTACCCAGCCTGTCGCCATTGAACCTGAATCTTTTAGGTAATACCAAGAGCCGTTATCTTTGACCCAACCTGTTGCCATTGAACCTGAATTGTCTAGGTAATACCAAGAGCCACCATTTTTAAGCCAACCTGTTGCCATTGAACCTGAGTCCTTTAGGTAATACCAAGAACCATTATCATATAGCCAATCAGCTGAAATCATAGCTCCTGATGATTTAAAGGCATACCAGCTTCCACCTTGGTGTAGCCATGTTTGATTAAACATAACCCCTTCATCATCCATAAAGTACCAGCTTCCCTGATCCTTGATCCAAGAATTTTGAACTAATTGACCTTGTTTTTGATAGTACCAGTTTTGGTTTGATTTTAGCCAGCTTTCTGCTTTTATAATTGGATAAAGTTCTTGGAAAGCTCCCCCACCCTTATAGGAATGACTGATGGTTTTTGGTTTTGCCAGTTTTAACTCACCATTGTCATAATCTGCCCAAGCATAGACTTTTTGACCATTGATAGTCTCTGGTAAAGTGGCAGTGTAAGTCTTGGTTTGATAGTCCCATTTTGCATCAAGGTAAGTGTATTGATCATTTGATTCTTCAATACGGTAGTAACCACTCTTTCCACCGTCATTATATACATCATCAACTACTTTAGTGGACCAGGTCTTTACTTCATTTCCGCTCTTGGCTTCTACCTTGATATCTCCTCTATAGCCATAAGGTACATAGAAATTCAGGTAACGCCCCTCTGTACCAACCATAGACTTGTCCTTTTCTTGACCTAGAAAATTGACAGTCTGATCTTGGCCATTTAAAGTGACTTTCCATTCAATTTTTTCGTTGCTAGCCAAATCTGATACTTTAATATCTACTTCATAGCCGTTATTAAATCGGAGAATTTTGCCATCTTGATATTGAACACCACTCTTAATAGGCCATACCTCTTGTAGCTCAAAAGCTTTAGCAGATTGAGGAAGTGCAAACATAGCTAAACCTGCTAATGACAAACTAAATAGTGTGATTTTTTTTGATAGTTTCATTTTATTGCCTCCTTATTTCTTGAATAAAACAAATTGACTGTTGTCTGGATAAACTGATACATGTTGTTGCTTATTACTTCTTGATATAACTTCAAGAACCTGACTATAAGAATATTGATAGAGTTCATCCAAAGTAACTCTTCCATTCTTATTGACATCAGCTACAGGCGAAATCTTTATATTTTGAAGAGGATTCCAGCCTGTTCCCATTGCCCAGTATCTTGTGGCAAAACTCCCACCTCCATATGTACTATACGATTCTTCCCCCTTCCAAGAGGCACATAGTACGAGGAATTTAGAATCAAGCATTTCGCCATTCTTGCTTGCTACATCTCCTGTTGAAAATCCTGCTAAAAATTCTTGTTCATCAAATACTTCTTCAGACTCAGAGACAGCCTTTTCATCAGAGACAGCCTTTTCATCTGATTTACCTGCATTTATAATTGTTCCTGAATAGCAACAATCCAGCATAACCACAAACTTACCTTTGTATTGTTTCAAAATGGACGCCAATTCCCAACCAGAAAATGCTTGACCATCACTACCAATATAGATTCTTCCGTCTCTTCCTCCATGACAAGTAAAGTAAAGATAGTTCACATCACTTTCGCTAGAAGATTCAAAAAGTTCTTGCATTTTTGCAATAATCTCGGACTTAGTTCTATCTGGGAAACGAACAACTTCACTAAAGTTTTGGTTACTAAATACCTTTTCCATTGCATTAACATCTGCTATAGGTACTGCTGGAGTAGATGTTTCACCAAGAACTAAAGCCCGACGATTGATATTTTGATTTTCCCCACTATTAGCAAAGAAATAGGTATCATCTCCGATATTATGCCAACCAACTTGCATATCACCACTACTAGATAAATAATATTGTTTACCTTCGATATTCTGTAGTCCCGTTTGCATTACACCGCTACCATTTAAATAATACCAGCTACCAGAAACCCAACACCATCCAGTTTTCATAGCACCACTATCATCTAGATAATACCAGTTTCCAGATTCTTTAATCCAGCCTGTCTTCATCCAACCTTCACTATCAAAATAGTACCAGGTACCACCTATTTTTTCCCATCCATTTGTAGTATATGAACCATCAGAATGCTTATACCACCAACGGCTATCAGATTTTAGCCAAGTTCCACTTGACTGACTATAAGTCGTTTGAGAGGAGGATTCTTGAGCAGAAACTTGATTATCTGCTGGCAAGGAGGCTACTAAGCTTAGTAAAGCAACTGTTGACAATAAAATTTTTTTCATAATATTATTGTCCTTTCTTTTTTATTTTTGTATAATAATAATATCAAAAATGAAAAAAAGTGTTTTATTTTTTGCAAAAATGGAAGAGGATGAAAATGGAAAATTTTGGAGCAGTTTTAAAGGATATTCGTATTTCAAAAAACTTTCGTCTTAAAGATTTATCATGTAATGAAATTAGTGAATCAACTATTTCTCGTTTCGAAAATGGCATTACAAAATTATCTATTAATCATTTTTATATTCTGTTAAATCGTCTTGGAATATCATTTTCAGAATTTGAAGAATTAGTTCATTGTTATTATTCCAAAAAAGAATGTCTTTTTGAAGAATTAGAACATGCTGTAAATTCTTCAGATATATTTTTACTTCAAGAATTAGTGGATAAAATAGAGTTAAAACAAAAGCAAGAAAAAATTTTATGCAATTATCACATAAAATTGATTGCTGAACAACAGATTAATCGTCTTGCAAACCTTCCTTATAATTCATCTAAATGTAATGAATTAATAAAATATCTGCTTTCTGTAGATACTTGGATGGAGTATGAACTAAAACTTTTCTATAATTCAGTGTTTTTTATGAATACTAAAACCATTAGCTTACTATATAGAATAGTAATCAAGAAAACACGACATTTTTTAAAAACGAATACCGGAACACATAAAGTAATTCCTCTATATTTATTTAACCTAGAAATGTTATTAAAAAATAATTTGTTAGATAGCGCTCAATTTTTTATAGATGATTTAGAAAATTTACTTACTAGACAAGGATATTATTTTGAAAAGAATTATTTGCTCTTTCTAAGAGGTATTTATCTTATAAAAACTAATCAAATAGAGCTAGGTAAAAAAGAATGTTCTAAAGCTATGAGAATATTTAAGGAATATAATGATAGTGACACAATAAATAAATTAAACCAGAGATTTAAGCTCGATCTAACAATTTAATTGTTAAATGATATCGTTTAGAGATATAATTCCTAAAAAATAGACAAATAATTTATCTATAAGATTTGGTTCTGCATTACACTGAACTAAATCTTTTTATTTTTAATACATTTGTTATTATATAGGCTTTTGTTGATTTATTTCTTGTTTTAATTCAGTGGAATAGTAACGATTCTTCCCTTTTTTAACGCTCTCTGTTCAATAACGATCAATTCACCTTGTCACATACCATAGCCAGAAATATCCATACCAAATCTTTTTGAAAGCTGATTAAAGCTTTGTACTTTCTTTCTAAGTTCATAGAACTGAACCTTAACGTCATTTGGCAATTCCATAATAAAAATAAGGACATTCCAATAAAGGAAGTCCTTTTTAGCACTACTATAAATCAGAGACATTTTCATGATCCATTTTATTCTATAATCATTGACCAAAATATAATTTTTGGTCAAAATTTGGTCAAAATTTGGTCAAAAAAACAAAAAATACTAATTTATTTTTAAAAATGAATTTGTGATGATTGCCTTTAAATAAACACTTTGCATATTCTTTGTCTTTCTTTACATTACTAAAAATGCCGATTGCAGGGATCGAACCTGTGACCTTCGCGTTACGAATGCGGTGCTCTACCAACTGAGCTAAATCGGCGATTCCACTTATAGTATAGCACTATAAGAAAGGATGTCAAGGGATTCTTAACCCATCTTTTTAATCAAAATCTGACAAGGATTTTGAGGCCCCCAAAGTTGTGGAAAAATCTCTAATTTTTTAAAGCCAAGACTGCGATAAAAGACATTTGTTCGATCATAATCTTTATTAGAGCCTTCTGCTACTGTTTTCACTTGTAAATAATCAACGTTTTTGCGTGCTTCACTTTCTAAAGCAGCAAGCAATTGATTCCCAATCCCTCTACCTTGATGAGCTTTTTTTACACCGAGACAATCAATCTCAGCGCAATCTTCACTAGAATAGGACAAGCTTACAAAGCCAAGCAAATCACTCTCCTGAAAGGCGGCCCACACTTGCAAGTCCTTGGCTCCTTCGATGTAGGCTTGCGTGCTTTCTGGTATTCCAAACCATTCTGGCAAATCCTTTAAAACCTCAGCGACAACTGCCATTTTTGGCTCTTCATCCTTGACTTCTTTAATTACAAGCATCATAAGTTCCTTTCTTTATTTTACTCTTACTTTAGCTCTTACGAACCTGCACTTTCATAGGCATCCAAGCCCCTATCCCAGAGTTTTAGAGAGATTCCAAAGAAGATAAGAGAAATCAGAATCAAACCACCAATATTAAAGAGTCCATCTTTATCCTGCAAGAAATAGCTGGCAGGGTAGTAAGCCGTAAAGGCAAAAGGCACGATAAAACTGATCAACCAACGAAGGAGCGAATTGTAAATGGAAATCGGGTACTTGGCAAAATCATTGAACATATAGAAAATGTAAATCATAGCACCTGACTGCTTGGTCCAAAAAGCGATACTGGCTGTCGCGATTTTCAAAGAGGTATAAATCAAGGTCGCAAAAGGAATGCAGACTAGGAAAAGCAGGAATTTGGGAAGAGTCCAAGCAATGCTAGTCACTGTTGTTCCCAATAGAATGCCACCGACCAAGAGCTCACCCAAGGCATCAATCTGAAAGGTCTCAACCAGGATGTTAAAGAGAGGATTGATAGGACGAGTCAGATACTTGTCAAATTCTCCTTTTCGAACTAGTCGTTGACCTAAAGCCCAGAGGTTGTCAAAAAAGAGATGGTCCAACCCCTTAGGAATCAAGGAGAAGCCATAGATAAAGGCAATCTCTTGAAAGGTCCAGCCTTCTAAGGATGGGATATGTTGAAAGAGTACATTGAGAAATAAGAGGTTCAAACCTTGGGTCAGGAAAACACCTAAAACACCAACCACAAAATCGACCTTGTATTCCATGATTTGTTTGATGTACTGTCTGATAAAAATCAGATGCATGCGTTGATATTTTTTCATACTAACCTCCCTGAATGGTGATAAATGACTGGACTCGTTTCCAAATCAACTGAGACAAGCCCACCATCACTATAAGCCAGAAAAGCTGAAGCAAAAGTGCTTGAAGAATCTGACTGGCATCGTATTTCCCAACAATAATCATGACCGGAGTGTAAATTAAGGATGAAAATGGCAATAAGGAGAGAATATCTGAAACGATTTTCGGAAAGAAAGCCAAGGGAATTAAACTGCCAGACATAAAGGCCACTATTGAAGTCTTGAGTAGATTGGAACCCCATAAATTTTTAAATACAAAGGCTGAAAATCCAAAGCAGATATTAAAGAAAAAGTTAATCAGATAAGCCAGGGTTAAGCTAAAGAGATAAAGGACAGTTAATCCCAGCACTTCTACAATACCTTGCCCAGACAAGATTTTCATCAAAACAATGACACTTAAAAATGGCAGTCCAACAGAGATAAAAATCAACCACTTGGAACCAAGCTCCGTAAAGAGGTAAGAAGCCGTAAAATGCACTGGTCGCAACAAGCGCATGATAATGGAACCATCCTTGACCTCATCACCAATCATAAAGGAAGAATCCGACCTAGTCAGAAGATTAGTCACAAAACTCATGATGATGTAGAGAGTGATATCTGCCATACTGAAGCCCTGAATCAAAGGCTCCTGGGAGGAATCAAAGACAGCCTTCCAGAGATAAAAAGCCACAAAAGCCCCCATGACATCGCCTATCCGATAAAGTAGAAAGTTGACTCGATAGCTAATCAACTCCTGAACTCCTGCATTGATAAAGGGTTTATAACGTCTCCACAATTTGACCATCTTAGAGCTCCTTTCGATAGAAGCGACGGATAATATCTTCAATATCCGTATCCACCATCTTCAAATCACGGACTTCAAAATCAGATAGGGTTTGCTTGATAATATCAGCTGACTGGTAGCGGGAACTATCAAATTCAATGTTGAGGCTATTCCCCTGTCTATCAATAATCATATCAGGCAGGCCTTCATAGTGAGAGACGAGATGACTTTGACCTGGTGGCAGGTCAAAGGAGAGAGTCTTCATCTTGCCAAAGGTTTCCTTGAGCTGGCTCACCGTTCCATCAAAAATCTCTTTCCCCTTATCAATCATAAAAATCCGATCACAGAGTTGCTCAATATCGCTCAGGTCGTGAGTGGTCAAGAGAATGGTTGTTTCTTCCTCTTGATTGATCTGAGTAATGGCTCGACGAATGTTATCCTTGACCGAAACGTCCAAGCCAATGGTCGGCTCATCTAAAAAGAGAACCTTGGGATTGTGAAGCAAGGAAGCCGCAATATCCGCCCGCATCCGTTGACCCAGTGAAAGAGTCCGCACAGGATCCTTGATAAATTCCTTCAAATCCAAAACTTCATTCAAAAAGTCCATACGCTTATGGAAGAGCGAGTCTGGCACATCATAAATCTCTTTTAAAACCGTGTAGGTCTCTTGCAGGGCCAGATCCCACCATAGCTGGGTGCGTTGTCCGAAAACGACTCCAATATCCTTGACATAATCTTGGCGATTGTCCTGCGGAATCTTGCCGTTAATCCGACAAAAGCCAGATGTGGGTTTTAAAATCCCTGTCAGCATTTTGATCGTTGTCGACTTCCCAGCACCATTTGCCCCGATAAATCCTAAAATCTGCCCTTTTGGAACTTCAAAAGTCAAATCCTTGACCGCTTCAAAGGTCTGCTTTTCAGGATGAATAAAGGAGCGCAAGGCTCCCTTCAAGCCCGGTTCCTTAACAGTCTTCACAAAATTCTTCTGAAGATGTTGCACTTCTATCATTGTCATATCTATCTCCCTATCGTAAGAAACAACATTGTATTTTTGACCACAAATATTCTAAATCCTTACTTTCTACACCTTCTCAATATTATTACAGAAGG
>NZ_JUOS01000101.1 GCF_001075875.1 Streptococcus oralis | reverse complement strand
CTGCGTCTTGCTCGACAATCCAAAGACAATTGAGAGGCTAGGACTTTTGTCCCAGCCTCTCGCTTTTTTATGACTAATAAGTCTTTGACACGATGGCTGAATTGACTTTTGACACAAACTGTATTTTCTCTATTCTCAAGCTCAACCAGCCATCGGATTTGTTGAAACTTCTCAGGACTGAAACTAGGAAACCAAGACTTGGGCTATCGATTTCGGTCCCCAATCTTTTTATTTTAATCGATAGGTTTTTCTTGGTTTCTTTTTAGGCACTCGTTTGAGCCCAACTTCTTCTACATATTCACCGTATTTAACTAGAAAGTTATTGCTGACGATTGGTCGTCCTGGGTTGATGAGATTGACTAATTCGGTTCCTTCATAGACAGTGAATTCCTCCTCTAGCAGATAGAGGAAGGTCGGATTCCAGTCAAGACGTCCTTGGATTCGTTTAATAGACTCTTGGATAATGGCATAATGGTCAAAGGCGAAGGCTTGCTCCCCCAACTCTAGTCCCTCTAAGAAGCACTTGCCCGTCTGAAAATCAACATCGACAAAAACCACATCCTTGGCATCATCTCCAGCTTGAACGAGATCAAGTGCGCGGCTAGGTAGATACACCAAATGGGCGATAGTAACCGTCCAGCCCCTCGGATCACGACCTGGAGTAGACACTGTCATCAACTGTTCGATTTTTTCCAAAGGAAGGTCGAGGTTGACCTCCTCCCTCACTTCACGCTGACAAGCATGCCTTGCATCTTCGCTCTTATCCATAAAACCACCGACCAAAGCCAAACAGTTTTGATAAGGATGGGCCTTGCGACGAATTAGCAAGAGTTTGATTTTCCCTTCCACAAAGCAATAAGCTACCATATCCACCGTCACGCTCGGTTTTTCATACTGAGGAAGATCCTGTTTGCAGTACCAGTCTAAAAATTCCTTCTCCGTCGCATGAATCTCAAAATATTCTCTTTCTGTCATTCCAGCCGGGATTATCGTTTCAGTCATCTTATCCCTCCCTGACAGCTTTTGTCCATTGATACCAACCGACTAAACTATTGATGGTGTAAACCCAGTACATACCTTGAATATGGATATTTTCACCCCACCAGAGGTAAATACTAAAGAGATTGGTTGCAATCCAGAAAATCCATTGCTCCCGGTAAAGACGTGTCATCAAGAGCTGACCAACACCATTGGTCGCATCGGTAACACTGTCACGGAAAGGACGAGCGCTATGGATACTTTGGTAGGCAAAGCCCATACCAATCCAGATGATAGCAGTCAAAGCCAAATATTTGAGCCAATCAATCAGGCCAAGTTTCTTAGCTTCAAAGTGGGATTCTTCTGGTTTTCCTTGTTCATTGATCCGATTAGACAACCAAGTATAGAGACCAATGGGCTGCATGACAAAGAAATAAACTGTTGTCAAAACTTCTCCGTAGAAAGTAGCATTCATAGCTAGGACCAAATAGATAGCAGAGTTAGTAGCACCAAAAAGGTAGTTGCTTGCCCGACCTTCAGCTACCAAGATAACGCAGACAATCCCTGTCCAAGAGGCCAAGAGACCAACCCAGTCATGACTTTCCGTGTTTTGTGTAAACTCCAGAATAAGAGGGACACTTGATAAAGCAATCAAATAGAGCCACTGGAAAAGACTGCGTCCCACAAAGAGGTCTTTCCAAAGCAAACGCATAACTCCTGCAAAACCAATTTTACGAGCTTCTGCGTGAACATTTTTAAAATTTGCGATAAATCGAGTAATTTTTTCAGTTATTTTTTTCATTTTCTTCTCCTAATCTGCTTGGTAAATGGCATCGATAGCTACTTTTGCTGCTTCATAATTTCCTAGATAGTCATCAGCTAGATAAACATGAGGGATAGTAGCCAGATATTGCTCCCTCATCATATCCAAATGCTGAGAAAAACTGTGACGGATATGGTCTTCTGCCATGGTCATGTCGCGAAAACCATCATTGACATAAGAGCCAACAGGTTGCACAAAGAGGATTAGATCCCACTTTTCCTTGGCTAATATGGAAACAAAGAGATTATCAAAGGTCTCTACGGACAAGTCCTCCTGCTCTTCGCTTTCCATGTAGTAATCGTAGTAGCCCTTGGTTACCAGTGAGTTGGTGTCTGCAATGACCAGGCCTCGATTGGCATTGCTATCGATTAACTTGGAAGTTTGGTCATATTGGCCCAAAAGAAGGTAATAATAATCTTTTGGGGTAAGCTCATCATCACGGACATTATTTTTTATCTGATACTCACGAGCATACTCCAGACTGACTGGCGCATCATAAAAACGAGCTAAATCCTTGGCTAGAGTTGTTTTACCATTACTCGCACTTCCCATAATCAACACTTTCTTTGTAAACTGCCGGCGGAAGGGTTGAGCGATATATTTCCAATATTTACTTGGATTTTCTCGAATCATGGTAGCCGAAATTCCAAATTTTCTTTCCTGCAAAACTGCTTGAAAACCACGTTTATGAAGCTCTGTTTGGTAGTCGGCCTCTCCTACAAAAAAGATTAGCTCCTCAGCAGTCTGGTCATAGGAAATGGCCTGCAACATCTGATCCAACCACTCCTGCCAGCCCATTGGATAGCGCGGGATAGTAGTTTCGTCAAGTTTACAAACAGAGGTCAACTCATCATCTCGAAAAGCTTCACGAATATAGCGAAATCTCTTTTGTAGTGTAAGTCCCACCTGTTCACCACGATCTCCCTTATAACCTGAAACTACCACCCATACAGCATCACATTGACGTTTTGCTCTTTGAATTAAATCAATATGCCCCTGATGTAAGGGAGCAAAGGTGCCAAAAACCACTGCTATACTCTTTTTCATGTCTTTTCAACCTTTTTATAACTTTTTATATTTTATATTATACTCCTCTCCCTTGTGTTTGTCAATACTTTTTTATTGTTTTTTATAAAAACATTCATACATGATCGGATTTTTTACTTGATATACAAAACTTGATTAGGAGAAACTCGTTTTTGAAATTCTTAAACTAATACTCTTCGAAAATCTCTTCAAACCACGTCAGCTTCACCTTGCCGTACTCAAGTACAGCCTGCGGCTAGTTTTCTAGTTTGCTCTTTGATTTTCATTGAGTATAAATGCAAAATCCAAATGCTTATTTAAGTAACAACTTTCCAAAAAAAGGCTGAAACAATCTGTTCCAACCTCACAATTTTAAATAATCTCAAATTTCAATTGACCTGCTTTGACACCAATTTTAAGTGTCTTACCTTCTTTCAGTTCACCTGTAAGAAGGAACTCTGCAAGCTTGTCTTCTACTTCCGTTTGCAAAGTTCTACGTAGTGGACGAGCCCCCATCTCTGGATCATAACCCTTCTGAGCTAGAAGTTTAAGGGCAGATGCTTGGAGTTTCAAGTCAATGCCTTTCTCTGCCAAGCTCGCAATCAATGGTTTGACCATAATCTTAACCACTTCTTGCATATCTTGACTTGATAGGCTATGGAAGACAACTTTTTCATCAATACGGTTGATGAACTCTGGGCGGTAAGCCTTTTTCAACTCTTCAAACATCCGTTTTTCCATATTTTCCTGGTCAAAACGAATATCCTTGGCTCCAAATCCGACTGTCTTGTCATCACGAAGAGCTGTCGCACCTAGGTTTGATGTCATGATAATAATGGTATTTGAGAAATCAACCTTGCGCCCCTTGCTATCTGTAAGAACCCCATCATCCAAGACCTGCAAGAGAACATTAAAGATGTCTGGGTGAGCCTTCTCTACCTCGTCAAAGAGCAAGACTGAGTACGGTTTGTTACGAACCTTCTCGGTCAACTCTCCACCTTCTTCGTAGCCTACATAACCTGGAGGAGCTCCGTTAAGACGGCTGGCTGCGAATTTTTCCATATATTCACTCATGTCAAAGCGGATAAGAGCAGACTCATCATCAAAGAGAACTTCCGCCAAGGCCTTGGCCAACTCGGTCTTACCAACACCTGTTGGTCCTAGGAACATAAAGGAGCCAATTGGACGTTTGTTATTGCGAATACCCGATTGATTTCGGCGAATGGCACGACTGATACTAGATACAGCTTGTTCCTGTCCGATAACACGCTTATGCAGTTCAGCTTCAAGATTGAGATATTTCTTGGCATCTGTTTGGGTCAATTTTTGAACTGGAATACCTGACAAGCGACTCAAGGTGGTCAAAATATCTGATTCTGTCACCAAATCTTTATAGACTGGAACTTCCTGTTCTTTTGCAATGAGTTGAGCAGCTTGCTTCCATTTACCATCCATCAAGGCCTTATCAGCTGGTGTTAAACCTGACTCATCTTGTTTAGCGTGTTTCGATTTATTTTGCACTGTTGCAGCTGCTTCATCCAAAAGATCGATTGCTGAGTCTGGCAAATGACGACTCGTCAAATAACGATGTGCCATTTTGACAGCTGTTTCTACTGCATCGTCTGTAATTTGGACATGGTGGTGTTTCTCGTAAGTTGCTTTCAAGCCCTGCAAAATAGCCATACTATCTGCTAAACTTGGCTCTTCAATCATCACTTTTGCAAAGCGACGAGAAAGGGCTGCATCTTTTTCGATGTGCTTTTGATACTCTTCCTGAGTGGTCGCACCGACAGTTCTCAGAGTTCCACGTGCCAAGGCAGGTTTCAAGATATTGGCCGCATCCAAGGTCGAATCAATCCCACTTCCCGACCCCATAATGGTATGAAGCTCATCGATAAAGAGGATGACCTTTCCATCTTCCTCAATATCTTTGATGATATTGTTCATACGTTCTTCAAAGTCACCACGGAAACGAGTTCCCGCAACCACATTCATCAAATCAAGTTCTAAAACTCGCATCTTAGCCATTTCATCAGGTACATCCCCGTTGGCAATACGTTGAGCAAGACCAAGTGCTAGAGCTGTTTTACCGACACCTGCATCTCCAACTAGGACTGGATTATTTTTTGTCTTACGGCTCAAGATTTGAATCATACGAGAGATTTCTTGGTCGCGCCCGATGACTGGTTCCAATTTACCCGAACGAGCTTGCTCCGTAAGGTCATGCGTATAATCTTCCAAACCTCCACTTGGTGTCTGAGGCATACCCATCATATTAGCCATGGAATTTTGCTTATCCGCTACCGTACGATGACGCTGGCGAAGGGCCTTCAAATCTTCTCTAGTCCAACCAGCACGCGCTTCAAGACTTCGACGAAGTCCAGCAATCTTGACCTGATCCTTCTGATCTTCGTAAGAAAATCCCGCTTTTTCTAAAATGCGAGTAGCTAAGGCATTGCCATCATGTAAGATAGCATAAAGAACATGCTCTGTTCCCAATACCTTGGCATGTACGACAGAAGCAACGTGCTCTGCTTCCAACAACAATACCTTCAACCGGTGTGAAAAAGGCAGCTCCTGATAATGTTCCTTATCGCTATACTTTGTTTCAGTCAGCTCTACAGCAACTTCCTCCAGACGATCAATCTCATATGGAAATTCGTTTAAAGTCGCCCCAGCCACACTGTAACCATGATTGGCCATAGCAATCAATAGGTGCCATGACTCTAGGTATTCTGCCCCAAAATGACTTGCGACCAGAAAGGCACTTTCTATACATTCTCTCAATGCTTTTGAATATTTCATTTAGTTCTATTTTCCTTTTCTATCTACCTCTTGTAATAACTGACGGAGCATATTGGCACGGATAAGATTGGCATCATCGCCTAAAACTCGGTCTGTCGCCATTGCTAATAATAGATTCATCTCCTGACGAGTCACCAAATCCTGCTCAAACAAGAGTCTTAAAACATCTTCAAAGATAGCTAGGCTAACTTCTTCACCTACCGAATACAATAAATCGCGGAGCATTTCATGGTGGTTTGAGAATTCAATCCGACCAATGCGAATATAACCGCCACCTCCCCGCTTACTTTCAACTAAATAGCCTCTGCTTTCAGTAAATCGAGTCTTAATCACATAATTAATCTGGCTAGGCACGACTTGAAAGGTATCCGCTAATTGGCTTCGTTGCAATTCAACCATACCCGACTGCTCCAAAATCGCCTTGATATAGGCCTCTATATGGTCTGATGTATTTTTAAATCTCATAGAACGCCACCTCTTTCTTTGAACCTTGACTATCTTTGACTATTATACCGAATTTTTCGATTTTTTAAAAGAAAAAGGGGCTGGTAATGAACAATCCTCACCAACTCCCTGTCTTTCTAATTATTTAATCCCAATTCCGCTAAGATTTGGCGTTTATAAGCAATTTTTTGAACTTCCTTGTCTTGATCTTCAGACCAGTCGAGTTTGACTTCAGAAACAATCTGTCCAGGCCTATTTTTCAAGATATAGATACGGTCACTAAGATTAAGGGCCTCCTCGATACTATGCGTAATGATGAGTGTTGTCAGGCCTAGCTGTTTATGAATCTCCAAATACCAGGCGTGGAGCTCCATCTTAGTCATCTCATCCAAGGCACTAAAGGCCTCATCTAGAAGAAAGAGCTTATGTCCAAAAAGATAGGTACGAAGTAAAGCAACACGCTGACGCATCCCACCACTAAGCTCATGAGGATACTTGTCACGTATCGCCGTCAACTGAAAGGTAGCAAGGATTTCATCTGCTTTGGCAATGGCTTCTGCCTTGTCCACCTTTTGAATCAAGAGGGGCAAAATGATATTACCAAGTACCGTCTTATGTTCCAAGAGCAGATCCTTTTGTAACATATAGCTCACGCGCCCCTTGGGATTTTCCTCCCCATCAAGCACAATTCTACCTGACTGGACTTCTAAAATGCCTGCAATCAGGTTAAAGAGGGTAGTCTTTCCTACACCACTGGGGCCTAGGATAGAGACCACTTCACCTGAAGTCACTTGTAGGTTAATGTCCTCTAAAATCTTTTCATCATCGTAGGCATAGCTTACGTGTTCTAGTCTAATTTCTGTCATTATTTTACAAATTCGTTAGTAAATCCTTTATCAGTCAAATCTTCCTTGAGGATACCATTTTCTTTATCCCATTTGTAGAAGGCATTCCAGCGGTCAGCATCAAACTGTCCCCATTTTTCCTTGTCGCTAGCATACTCTTTTGATAAGTATTTCTGAGATTCGATGACAAAGTCACGTTTATCCTTTAACTCAGGTGCATTCTTGATCAAGATATCAGCCGCTTCTTCTGGGTGATCCATAGCGTATTGGTAACCTTTTTTAATAGCTTGGATGACTTTACGAGCTTCTTCTTTGTTGTCTTTCAGATAGTCATTGTTAGCGATGATAACTGGTGAGTAGTAGTCAAACTCTTTGACGTAGTCTTTCAAATACATGAAGTTTGCATCCACACCTTGAGATTTAGCAAGGATTCCATCCCAACCATAATAAATCCAGGCAGCATCAAAAACGCCATTGGCAATCGGTGTGATCGAGTTTGAGTCATTGTTTGGTACTTTTTCAACCTTCTCAAAGTCTCCACCTTGAGATTCTACCAAGGTTTTCAACATCGCAAGCTCAGTTGGGTCATTCCAGGTTCCGTATTTCTTACCAACCAAGTCTTTTGGACTAGTTACATTATCGGATTTACGAGAGATGATACCTGATGTATTGTGCTCAACGATAGCTGCAACAGCAGTAATACCTGCTCCTTTTTCCAATTTCTTAGCCATGTAGTCTTGGAAATAGATAGCAAATGGTGCCTTGCCATTGATAACCAAGTCTGATGAGCTTTCTTCTGGTGGCAATTTCAAATCAACATCCACTCCAGCTTCTTTGAAATAACCTTTTTCTTTGGCTACATAAAGCCCTGTATGGTTGGTATTGGGTGTCCAGTCTAGGATAAAGTCAATTTTTTTGAGTTCTGCTTCTTTGTTATCCTTAGAAGCTGTTCCTTGGCCACAAGCCACAAGCACGACAGCTAGAAAAGCTGTTACAATCGTTAAAAACACTTTCCATGTTTTCTTCATTTTTATTTCCTCTTTTCTTTTTCCAAAACGCTCTATTTTAAGCACGTTTCCATTTAATCACATATTTTTCACTGATATCGACTAGCTTCATCCCCAGAAGACTGATCAGCGATACCAGAATAATAATCGCAAACATGGTATCATACTGAAACAGTTTTTTGGACTGAATCATGTAGACACCTAGTCCTTCAAAGCCTCCCAACCACTCAGATACAACTGTTGTGATGAAAGCATAGGAGACACTGACCCTCAGACCTGCATAAAAGTAGGGCAGGCTGACAGGGATTTTAAAATGCCACAGGATTTGCCAAGGATTCGCTCGCATCAGACTAAACAAGGTCAGCATGTCCTTGTCGCAATGCCTAAATCCATCTAGAATACTGACGATAATAGGGAAGGTTGTCGTCAAGATAATCAAGACAATCTTGGGCAAGATTCCGTAACCTAGCCACAAGACCAGGATAGGGGCTATGGCAATGGTTGGTATGGTCTGGACAACCACCATCATAGGGTAAATCAAATCATTTAGCCAGCCCAGACTATCCATAAGGACAGCCATGATACAGGCTATTAAAACACCCAAGACCAAACCTAGTAAAGCTACTCTCAAGGTTGCCCAGCTATGGTACCAGAGAAATTCTCTATCACGAACAAAAGACTGGAGGATTTCAAGTGGTGTCGGCAAGATAAACTTTGGTAGAAGTTTTAAGAAACCTGCCACCTGCCAAAGAGACAAGACACCCAAAAATCCTAGCAGGCTAATACGCCGTCTCATTATACTTTTCAAGTTTCTCATCGATGCTTAAAATCTCTCCTATATTTATTTTCACATTGGCAAAAACATTGTCTGCTCCTTGACCTGCCACCTCTAGCGCTTCTTTGAGAATACGCATCAAGTCATCAAAATCTCCCTCTAGAACCGTTTCAAAGGGTGTCACTATCATAGTAACTTCTTGAGCTTGCAGATAAGCAATGACTTGATCGATAATAGCTATGCGGTCAATCCCTTGTGACAGGGGTAAGATTTGTAAAGCAATGCTTGCTTTCATTAAAACCTCCTTCTAAGTTACAGTTTTTCTTTGTAAAAAAGAAAAACCTCTTTCATATATGAAAAAGGTGCAAAATTAGGCCAAGTATTCGTTCCCTACGCTGGCATTACCCAGATCAGGTGCGGTCGAAGTTTAACACTTCCTCTCAGACTGTACACAGACTCCCATATATTATATGGACATATGATAACGCAAAATAAACAAGATGTCAAGGAAACTGCTTACAGAAAAGAGAGTGGGACAGAAATCGGTAATTCATTAGAATTCGATTTCGTCGTCCCACCTCCGCACAGTTGAGTAGGGCTGTAAAAGCTGATG
>NZ_JUOS01000100.1 GCF_001075875.1 Streptococcus oralis | reverse complement strand
CTCGCACTGACATTTATTTATAACAAAACTATATATCTAGAATAGCATAATCATTAGGTATTATAGGTTTTCAAACAAAATACGAGTCATTCGTTTTTGCCCCACTTTTGCCCCATTTTTAAATCCTGACATTGAAAATACCTAAAAGTATTTCCCTAAAATCAGCTATATTTCAACATTTTTGTTTATTTTCAATATGAAAAGTTCTTACAAAT
>NZ_JUOS01000099.1 GCF_001075875.1 Streptococcus oralis | reverse complement strand
GTAGGGCTGTAAAAGCTGATGAAATCAGCGTAGTAGAGCCCACTCAACCACTGCGTCTTGTTCAACAATCCAAAGACAATTGAGAGGCTAGGACTTTTGTCCCAGCCTCAGTTTCTATTCATAAAGTTTATCCGACTGATCCTTCCATTTCATAGCTAATCAAGCGGTTAAGCTCAACTGCGTATTCCATTGGAAGTTCTTTTGTGAAGGGCTCGACAAATCCCATGACAATCATCTCTGTTGCTTCAGATTCTGACAGACCACGACTCATGAGATAATAGAGTTGTTCTTCTGAAATCTTAGATACTTTGGCTTCGTGTTCCAAAGCTACTTGTGAGTTGTGGATTTCATTGAACGGAATAGTATCTGATGCTGACAAGTCATCCATGATAATGGTATCACACTCGATGTGAGAAACAGATTTCTTAGAGTTCTTATTAAAGGTTACTTGTCCACGATAGTCAACCTTCCCTCCGCCTTTGGCGATGGATTTAGACACGATTGATGAACTTGTATGTGGCGCGTTGTGAATCATCTTGGCACCAGTATCCTGATGTTGACCAGCATTGGCAAAGGCAATCGAAAGCATAGTTCCACGCGCCCCTTCTCCATCAAGGTAAACAGATGGGTATTTCATGGTTGTTTTAGCACCTAAGTTACCATCAATCCATTCAACAGTCGCATCTTTCAGGGCTTTAGCACGTTTTGTAACCAAGTTATATACGTTATCAGACCAGTTTTGAATTGTTGTATAACGCATATAAGCTCCATCCAAAGCAAAGATTTCTACAATGGCAGCATGCAAACTGTTACTTGAATAAGTTGGCGCTGTACATCCTTCTACGTAGTGTACACTTGCTCCCTCATCAACGATAATCAAGGTACGTTCAAACTGACCAGTATTTTCGTTGTTGATACGGAAGTAGGTTTGAAGTGGAATATCCACTTTAACTCCTTTTGGTACATAGATAAAAGTTCCACCTGACCATACTGCTGAATTGAGGGCTGCTAACTTGTTATCTGTCGGCGGTACCAACTTCGCAAAGTATTGTTTAAACAAGTCTGGGTACTCTTTGAGGGCAGAATCTGTATCTGTAAAGATAATACCTAACTTCTCAAATTCTTCCTTCATGTTATGGTAAACCACTTCTGACTCATACTGGGCAGAAGCTCCAGCAAGATAAGCACGCTCAGCTTCAGGAATCCCAATACGTTCAAAGGTTTCTTTGATTTTTTCAGGAACTTCATCCCAAGAACGGGCTGGTTTATCAGATGGTTTTTGGTAGTAAATCAAGTCATCAAAATCAATCTCTGACAAGTCTGCTCCCCATGTTTGCATCGGCATTTTTTTGAAGGTTTCATAAGATTTCAAACGAAATTCTAACATCCACTCAGGCTCTCCCTTAGCAGCTGATAGTTCACGAATGACATCTTCATTCAATCCTTTTCCTGTCGATAGGACAGGCTCTACATCGTCATGAAAACCAAATTTATATTCACCAAGGTCAATTGGTTTTGGTTCTACTCTTTCTTCAGCCATAATATCCTTTCTTTCATTCTTTATTTCTAGTGATTTATAAGACAAAGAAAGCTTGTCTTATTTGTTTTCTTGGTCTTCAATTGTTTTTTTAAGGGCATTCCAAGCTAGGGTTGCGCATTTAATTCGTTGAGGGAATTTAGCAACACCTGACAAAAAAGCTGCATCTCCAAGTTGATCTTGACGCTCATCCTTTTGACCTTGAACCATTTCAGAAAAGATAGTTGCAAGCTCTAGGATTTCTTGCTTGGTCTTTCCTAAGACTGCATCTGTCATCATACTAGCAGAGGCAGTTGAAATGGTACAACCAGAGTTTAGAAAAGCGATATCTTCCAAACGATCATCTGCATCAAACTTAACAGAAAGATTAATCACATCACCACAGGTTGGATTGTTAAGACTGATTTGCTCAGCATCTTCTAGCTTCCCTTGGTGATGGGGATTTTTCGAATGGTCCGCTACCACTGCCATATAAAGGCTATCTAGTTTAGAAAGTGCCATTGAAAAACTCCTTTGTCTTTAGTAAGGCATCTACTAACTTATCACAATCTGCCTTGGTATTGTAGATATAAAAACTTGCACGAGCTGTTGCTGGAACATCCAAATACTGGAGCAAAGGTTGAGCGCAATGGTGTCCGGCCCGAACTGCTACTCCTTCATAATCCAGAGCAGTAGCGAGGTCGTGAGGGTGAAGATCACCTAGGTTAAAAGCAATAACACCTGAACGTTGAGCCAAATCTTGCGAACCGTATATGGTCAATCCCTCAATTGCCTGCAATTTTGGAAAGACATATGCAATCAATTCCTGTTCATGAGCTTCAATGGCTGCCATACCTAGATTTTCAAGATAATCTACTGCAGCTGCAAGTCCAATTGCACCTGCCATGTTAGGAGTTCCAGCCTCGAATTTCCAAGGCAATTCCTTCCAGCTTGCAGATTGTTCATAAACGAAATCAATCATCTCGCCACCAAACTCCACCGGTGACATTTGTTCCAGATACTTTTCTTTGCCATAAAGAACACCGATGCCTGTCGGACCAGCCATCTTGTGACCTGAGAAGGCAAAGAAGTCTACATCCAAGTCCTGAACATCAATCTTCATATGCGGTGTAGACTGAGCACCATCCACCACCATAATAGCTCCAACTTCATGAGCCATTTGAGTGATTTCTTTGATAGGATTTACTACTCCAAGAACGTTTGATGCGTGAGCTAGTGAAACAAATTTAACCTTATCAGTCAATTTAGAACGCAAGTCATCCATATCCAGAGCTCCATCTTTGAGATAGACATAAACAAGCTCTGCCCCAGTCTTTCGGCAAGCTTCCTGCCATGGAATAATATTGGAATGGTGTTCCATGACTGAAATCAAGACCTGGTCACCTTCAGTCAAGATTTCCTCAGCGAAACGTGCCACCCAGTTGAGACTAGTCGTAGTTCCTCTAGTGAAGAGAACTTCCTTTGTAGAGTCTGCATTGATAAACTTCCGAATGGTTTCACGAGCGGCTTCATAAGATGCTGTCGCCCTTTCAGCCAAGGTATGAACCCCACGGTGAACATTGGCATTGTCCTGCTCATAGTAGTGATTAATCGCTTCAAGAACAGCTAGTGGTTTTTGTGTCGTCGCAGCATTATCCAAATAAACCAGAGGTTCGTCATTGACAATCTGGTCTAAAATCGGAAAATCCTTGCGAATCGCTTCTACATCTAACATAGGCTTCCCCTTAGCGTTTTGACAATTTTTCTTCAATTGTCGCAATCATTTCATCACGAACTTCCTTGACTGGAATCTCAACGATAACAGATCCAAGGAAACCTCGAACAACTAAACGTTCTGCAGTTGCCTTATCCAAGCCACGGCTCATGAGGTAGTACATGTCTTCTGGATCAACTTGTCCGATAGAAGCCGCGTGACCCGCAGTAACATCATTCTCATCAATCAAGAGAATTGGGTTGGCATCTGAACGCGCTTGGTCAGAAAGCATGAGAACACGGCTCTCTTGTTGGGCATCTGCTCCCTTAGCTCCTTTGATGATGTGACCGATACCATTGAAGGTCAAAGTTGCTTTTTCAAGGATAACCCCATGTTGAAGAATATTACCGATTGAGTTGCAACCATAGTTAGTCACTCGTGTATCAATCCCTTGTACCTGACGACCACTTGATAGAGCAACGACCTTAAGATCTGCATGGCTACCATTACCAATCAAGTCACTATCAAAGTCTGCAACGACGTTTCCTTCGTTCATGACACCGATAGCCCAGTCAATATTTGCATCGTTGCCCAATTTACCACGGCGGCTAATATAGGCTGTAACATTTTCGCCTAGACGGTCAATCGCTGCAAACTTCACTTGCGCGCCAGAATGAGCGATGACTTCTACTGTGATATTGGCAGTTGCCTTAGCACTACCCTCACCACGTGACTCTAAGCGTTCAAGGTAGCTAATCTTACTATTCTTACCCGCGATAATGAGGATATGCTTGTTAAATGGCACATCGCTATCGCTGTCTTGGTAGAAAATACCTTCGATTGGCTCTGTAATCTCAACATTATCAGGGATATAGAGAACAGCACCACTGTTAAAATATGCTGTATGGTAGGCTGCCAACTTATCATCATCGTATTTCACTGATGACATGAAAAATTCTTCTACGAGTTCTGGAATTTCTTCTAGAGCTGAGTGGAAGTCTGTAAAGACCACTCCTTGTTCAGCCAACTCAACTGGTGTTTGTTCAAAAACAGTTTGGGTTCCTACTTGCACCAACTTTAAGTGATTATCTAGAGCTGTGAAGTCAGGAACATTTGCTGATGGCTCACTTTCTGTAATCGTTCCATCACCCAGATTCCAACGGTGGAATTTGACACGCTCAATGACTGGCAATTCCAAATTTTCAATCTTGTCAAAAGCTTTTTGACGGAGTTCTGACAACCAGCTTGGTTCAGCGTGCATTTCTGAAAAAAGTTTAATAGTTTCTTTAGTCATTTACTTCTCCTAAAAGATACGAGGGAATTACAATTCTTCCTTGTAGTCATAGCCAAGTTCTTCAGCTAATTTTGCGTATCCTTCACGTTCCAAACGTGCCGCCAATTCTGGACCACCAGAAAGAACAACACGACCTTCCATCATAACGTGTACCACGTCTGGCGTGATATAGTTCAAAAGACGTTGGTAGTGAGTAATAATCATAGCACCAAAGCCTTCACCACGCATAGCATTGACACCTTTAGAAACAACTTTAAGAGCGTCAATATCAAGACCTGAGTCAATCTCATCAAGAAGAGCAAAAGTTGGTTCCAACATCAAGAGTTGAAGAATTTCGTTACGTTTTTTCTCACCACCTGAGAAACCTTCGTTGAGGTAACGCTCTGCCATTTCTTCTTTCATGTTGAGCAATTCCATTTTTTCGTCTAGCTTAGTGATAAACTCACGCACTGAAATCTTCTCATCATCTTCTTTACCAGCATTTATAGCTGCACGAAGAAATTCTGCATTGGTAATTCCTGGAATTTCTGATGGATATTGCATAGCCAGGAAAAGCCCCATGCGCGCACGCTCGTCAACTTCTAACTCAAGGATGTTCACACCGTCAAATAGAACCTCACCTTTGGTTACTTCATAGTTAGGATTTCCCATAATAGCTGCAGAAAGAGTTGATTTCCCAGTTCCATTTGGTCCCATGATAGCTGCAATCTCTCCTGTTTTAAGAGTCAGATTGACCCCTTTTAAAATTTCTTTTCCTTCAATTTCAACGTGAAGATCTTTTATCTCTAATACTGACATGATAGTTCCTTTCTTTTCAATCCGTTTTACCATTTTCGCTAGAAAATTGTCCTTATTTTTCTAGTAAAAAACGATAAAATGTCAATAAATATACTTTAATAGTATAACAAAAAAAAGCCTAAAAGGCTTTAATTTTGTCTAGAAGCTGAGGGTTACTTCTTTCCTCGAAAATGGTCATCAATAGCGTTGACAATTTTACCCATAATATAGCTGACTCTAAAATTTCTTAGAATTAAAATAGCCCAAAGCAAGGCCATAATATACCGTTGCTCCATGATGGATTCATTAAGGAAATAGGTCTCAGCAGCAGTAAATAAGGCCATGATTATAAATTGTTGTCTGTTCATCGTATTATGTCACAATATCCTTTTAATCTTCTTCTATGGTCACTTTATCCGCTAGAAATTCAAATCCTTGAGGAAGGACAGATTCTTCCACTTCTTCCTTAACTGGTTGACCTTGTGACGATTTAGCCTTAGCTGAGAAATCAGCCCTAACTTCTTTCCATTCTTCCATGGAAATAGCAAGTATCTCTGGTGAAAATCCCGCTGCTTGACTAAGGATATTGCCAAACATGGTGTTGAGATTATCACGTTTCATGGTCTGCCCGGCATTGAAGTTAGATTCAAATGCAAGAATCGCATGATGCTCATTTGCCGCAACAGGTTGAGAACCGACTAAAAGCGCCTTATCTGGACCTGACAAGCTTTCAATAACTTCTCCCCAAGCATTTTGGAGACGGATTAGATTTTGACGGGCTAAATCAGGATTTTCAACAGCTTCTTGAAGAATAGACTGAACCTTATTGCGATCTACGCGATAAATTGACTTGCTGTTAACTGGACGACTCGGTGTTGGTGTTGTCTGCTTAGGACTCGTGTTAACATTTGCCAGAGCCTGTTTCAATCGCGCAACTTCTTCTCTAAGAGATGATAATTCCTCAGCCACATCACCTGAAAGTCCTGGTTGGGAATCAAGTTCTGTCAAACGAATGGTCATCATTTCAGCATAAATCTTAGGCTGTAAGCTAGCCTTGATATCAGCTAAACTACTTGTTGCAATTCCAATCATCTCGAACAAAACAGCCTGTGAAAGACCTAAGTTATCCTTAAAGAGATCACTATAGTGAGTATTCTCCCCACCAGTTTGGACAATCAAAATATCTCGCAAGTATTGCAACAAATCTGTTACAAATCGTGTCATGCTTTTTCCGTTATCAAAAATCAAATTAAGATTTTCCAAAGCACGAGTCACATCCTTTTGTGCCAAGGCAGCCACATAATTATCCAAAGCACTTAGACTAATAGTCCCAGTAATTTCCTCAGAAACAGTTGTTGTTAATCTAGCATCTTGAGTCAAACTTAATGCTTGGTCTAAAATGGACAGAGCATCCCGCATACCACCTTCGGCTCGACGAGCAATAATCTCGACAGCTTCAGACTCATAATCAATCCCTTCCTTCTCTAAAATATGGAAAATATGATCTCGAATATCCTGAGTTCTAATAGATTTGAACTCGAAGCGTTGAACACGAGACAAAATGGTTGCAGGAATCTTATGAAGCTCTGTTGTTGCTAGGATAAAAACAACATTAGGAGTTGGTTCTTCAAGAGTTTTCAAAAGGGCATTAAAGGCTCCTGTTGAAAGCATATGAACTTCATCAATGATATAGACCTTATACTGAGCTATACTTGGAGCATAGGTTGATTTATCACGGATATCACGAATTTCATCCACTCCATTGTTAGAGGCCGCGTCCATTTCGATAACGTCTTCCAAGCTACCGTCTGTTACAGCTTGACAGATATAACAGTTATTGCAAGGTTCTCCTCCCTCTTGATTAGGGCAGTTCATAGCCTTGGCAAAAATTTTGGCTACACTGGTTTTTCCAGTTCCACGAGGCCCTGAAAATAGATAGGCATGGCTAATCTTTTCCTGCTCTACGGCTTGTTTCAGAGTTTTTGCAACAATTTCCTGGCCTACTAACTGTGAAAATGTTTGACTTCTATATTTTCGATAAAGGGCCTGATACATTACGCTTTCTCCTCAAACATTGAAAAATTCCATTCGGTTTTCTCTAACAAAATAGAAACAAACTCTTCTAGATATTTCAGATCCAAATCATCATAATCATCAACAAGAGATGAATCTAAATCTAGAACGCCCAGAAGACGTCCCTCTTTAACCATCGGCACAACAATTTCACTACGAGCACTACTATCACAAGAAATATAGTTTGGGTAGGTTTTAACATCACCAACAATCACTGTTTGACGACTAGCTGCAGACTCTCCACAAACACCTTTTTCAAGAGCGATTCGTACACATGAAACTCCACCTTGAAAGGGTCCCAAAATCAGTTCATTCCCATCAAATAGATAGAAACCTGCAAAAACAGTATTGGGAAAACTTGTTTTTAGCAGAGCACTGGCATTTGATAGATTAGCCAACACATTGGGCTCTCCTTCTAAAAGATAAGAGAGCTGTTCATTTATTGTTTGATAAAGTAATTCTTTTTCTGAATATAACATAAAACCATTATATCAAAAAAAGTTAGTAGAAAAAAGAAAAATCCCTTGTTTTAAAAACAAAGGATTTTATTCAAATTCGAATGGATTAAAGTTCGATGTCTCCGAACAAGTCAGCCATTGAGAATCCTGTTTGAGTTTCAGGAAGTTCAAAATCACGTTTTTCTTGACGTTTTGGACGACGTGGACGTGGAGCGCGTTTTTCTTCTTTTTGTCCTTCTTCTTGAGCTGGACGTTCTTCAAGAGCTTTGATAGAAAGAGATACACGTTCTGCATCAGCGTTAACTTCAAGAACTTTAACAGTAACTTCTTGACCAACTTTAAGAGCTTCTTTTGGATTTTCAATACGTTTGTGTGAAATTTGTGATACGTGAACAAGTCCATCGATACCTGGCAATACTTCAACAAATGCACCGAAGTCAGTCAAACGTTTAACTGTACCTTCTACAACATCACCTTTAGCCAATTTTTGCTCAACGCCATCCCATGGTCCAGGTGTTGTAGCTTTAAGTGAAAGTGATACACGTCCTTCTTCTTCGTTAAGATCAAGGATTTTCACTTCAACTTCTTCACCAACAGTTACAACTGATTTTGGTGAAACGTTACGTTCGTGTGACAATTCAGTCAAGTGAACCAATCCGTCAACACCACCAAGGTCGATGAAAGCACCGAAGCTTGTGATACGTGCAACTTTACCAGTTACAACATCACCAACAGCCAATTTACCGAATACTTCAGCACGAGCTGCTGCAGTTGCTGCTTCTACAACTTCACGACGTGAAAGGATGAAGCGGTTTTCTTTAGGATCAACTTCTTTGATTTTAGCATCAAACTCTTGACCTACAAAACGCTCAGTGTTACGTACAAAACGAGTATCCAACATTGAAGCTGGGATAAATCCACGTACACCTTCAAATTCTACTGAAAGTCCACCCTTAACAGCGCGAGTTCCTTTAACTGTAACAACTTCTTCTTCACGTCCTACAAGTTTGTCCCATGCTTTGCGAGCTTCAAGGCGTTTTTTAGATACAAGGTATGTTACTGTATCAGTATCTTTACCAACTACTTGACGAAGTACAAGAACATCCAATACTTCACCTACTTTTACAAAGTCATTGATATCTGCATCGCGATCGTTTGTCAATTCGCGAAGAGTCAAGACACCTTCAACACCAGTTCCAGAGATTGCAACATTAGCTTGAGTAGCATCAACTGTCAATACTTCAGCACTAACAACATCACCTGGCTCAACTTGGCTAACGCTATTTAGCAAATCTTCAAATTCGTTCATCTAAAAAATCCTCCAACAATCAAGTTTTTCTTAAACTTGACATACTTATAATTTTTTCCTAAGCACCCGCAAAGACATGTTATATCGTTCACGTCCTTCAATTATAAAAATAAAATACCCTAAGATATTTTTCTTTTTATCTTGAATTTATTACCTAAGAACTGGGGTAGCTGGATTCGAACCAACGCATGAGGGAGTCAAAGTCCCTTGCCTTACCGC
>NZ_JUOS01000098.1 GCF_001075875.1 Streptococcus oralis | reverse complement strand
CCGCAGGTTGCTCAAAACACTGTTTTGAGGTTGTGGATAGAACTGACGAAGTCAGTAACACATATACGGCAAGGCGAGACTGACGTGGTTTGAATTTGATTTTTGAAGAGTATTATTTTCAGAGAAATAGATAAAAACAGTTGAGAAAGGGGCTGGAAAATGTCTCATATTATTGAATTGCCAGAAGTATTGGCCAACCAGATTGCAGCAGGAGAAGTTATCGAGCGTCCTGCTAGCGTTGTCAAAGAATTAGTTGAAAATGCTATCGATGCTGGTTCAAGCCAGATTATCGTTGAGATTGAAGAAGCTGGTCTTAAGAAAATCCAAATAACAGATAATGGTCACGGGATTGCCCACGACGAAGTAGAGTTGGCCCTCCGTCGTCATGCCACTAGTAAGATAAAGAATCAGGCAGATCTCTTTCGGATTCGCACGCTGGGTTTTCGTGGTGAAGCCCTGCCTTCAATCGCTTCTGTTAGTGTTTTAACTTTGTTGACTGCGGTGGATGGAGCAAGTCACGGGACCAAGTTAGTGGCTCGTGGGGGAGAAGTTGAAGAGATTAGCCCAGCGACCAGTCCTGTTGGGACAAAGGTTTGTGTGGAGGACCTCTTTTTCAACACACCAGCTCGTCTCAAGTATATGAAGAGTCAGCAGGCAGAGTTGTCCCACATCATTGATATTGTTAATCGTCTTGGGCTAGCCCATCCTGAGATTTCCTTTAGCCTGATTAGCGATGGCAAGGAGATGACACGAACAGCTGGTACGGGTCAACTGCGCCAAGCTATTGCTGGGATTTATGGTTTAGCCAGTGCCAAAAAAATGGTTGAGATTGAGAATTCTGACCTAGACTTTGAAATTTCAGGCTTTGTGTCCTTGCCGGAATTGACACGGGCTAATCGTAACTATATCAGTCTCTTTATCAATGGTCGTTATATCAAAAACTTCCTGCTCAATCGTGCCATTTTAGATGGTTACGGCAGCAAGCTTATGGTGGGGCGTTTTCCGCTAGCTGTTATTCACATCCATATCGATCCTTATCTAGCAGATGTCAATGTGCACCCGACCAAGCAAGAGGTGCGTATTTCTAAGGAAAGAGAGCTGATGGCACTGGTTTCAGAAGCTATCGCAAAGAGTCTCAAGGAACATACCTTGATTCCAGATGCCTTGGAAAATCTGGCAAAGTCTACCGTACGCAATCGTGAAAAAGTAGAGCAAACCATTCTCCCGCTTAAAGAAAATAATCTTTACTACGAGCAAACGGAGCTGACAAGACCGCCTCAAGCTGAGGTAGCAGACCATCAGGTGAATCTGACTGAAGAAAGACAGGATTTGAACCTCTTCGCTAAGGAAACCTTGGATCAGCTGACCAAACCAGCAAAACTGCATTTTGCAGAGAGAAAGTCTATCAGTTACGACCAACTGGATCATCCTGAGTTAGATATGGCTAGTTTGGATAAGGCTTATGACAAGCTGGAGCGAGAAGAATCTTCAAGCTTCCCGGAGTTGGAATTTTTCGGTCAGATGCATGGAACCTATCTCTTTGCCCAAGGTAGAGATGGGCTTTACATCATAGACCAACACGCAGCTCAGGAGCGGGTTAAGTATGAGGAGTATCGCGAAAGTATTGGCAATGTTGACCAGAGCCAGCAGCAACTCCTAGTGCCCTATATCTTTGAATTTCCTGCGGATGATTCCCTTCGCCTCAAGGAAAGAATGTCTCTTTTAGAGGAAGTTGGCGTCTTTCTAGCAGAGTACGGGGAGAATCAATTTATCTTGCGCGAACATCCCATTTGGATGGCAGAGGAGGAAATTGAATCTGGAATCTATGAGATGTGCGACATGCTCCTCTTGACCAAGGAAGTTTCAATCAAGAAATACCGAGCTGAACTAGCCATTATGATGTCCTGCAAGAGGTCTATCAAGGCTAACCACCGTATCGATGATCACTCGGCTAGACAACTCCTCTATCAACTCTCTCAATGTGATAACCCCTATAACTGTCCACACGGACGTCCTGTTTTGGTGCATTTTACCAAGTCAGACATGGAAAAGATGTTCCGTCGCATTCAGGAAAATCACACGAGTCTACGAGAACTAGGCAAATACTAATACTCTTCGAAAATCTCTTTAAACTGCGTCAGCCTTACCTTGCCTAACTCAAGTTATGCCTACGGTTAGCTTCCTAGTTTAGATTTGATTTTCATTGAGTATAATTGAAGGGAAAATTATGTACGAATATCTAAAGGGTATTATTACCAAAATTACTGCTAAATACATCGTTCTAGAAGCAAACGGAATCGGCTATATCCTACACGTAGCTAACCCCTATGCCTACTCAGGACAAGTCAACCAAGAAGCGCAAATCTACGTGCATCAAGTAGTTCGCGAAGACGCTCATCTACTTTACGGTTTCCGTTCAGAAGACGAGAAAAAACTCTTTCTCAGCTTGATTTCGGTGTCGGGCATTGGCCCGGTTTCTGCTCTGGCTATTATTGCGGCGGATGACAATGCAGGCCTTGTCCAAGCTATCGAAAGCAAGAACATCACTTACTTGACCAAGTTTCCGAAGATCGGCAAGAAAACAGCCCAACAGATGGTTTTGGACCTAGAAGGTAAGGTGGTTGTGGCAGGTGATGACCTCCCTGCTAAGACTGCTACTCCATCTAGCAACGACAACCAAGAATTGGAAGAAGCCATGGAAGCCATGTTGGCCTTGGGTTACAAGGCGACCGAGCTTAAGAAGATCAAGAAATTCTTTGAAGGAACTTCAGATACTGCTGAAAACTACATCAAATCTGCCCTTAAGATGTTGGTGAAATAGGAGATTTCTATGCCAAAACGCTGTGGCTGGGTCAAAATGACCAATCCGTTATATATAGCTTACCATGATGAGGAATGGGGCCAACCTCTCCATGATGACCAAGCGCTTTTTGAGTTGCTCTGTATGGAGACCTATCAGGCTGGTCTATCTTGGGAGACGGTGCTCAATAAACGGCAGGCCTTCCGTCAAGCTTTTCATGGTTACCAAATTCAAGCTGTTGCAGACATGACGGATGAAGAACTGGAATCTTTGTTAGAAAATCCAGCTATCATTCGTCATCGCGCCAAGATTTTTGCGACGCGTGCTAATGCTCAAGCCTTTTTACAAGTCCAGGACGAATTTGGATCGTTTGATGCTTATCTCTGGTCTTTTGTAGATGGGAAAACCATCGTTAATGATATCTGGGACTACAGTCAAGCACCAGCCAAAACGCCTTTGTCTGAAAAAATATCCAAGGATCTCAAAAAACGTGGCTTCAAGTTCACAGGACCAGTCGCTGTTTTATCCTTTCTACAAGCTGCAGGGCTAGTTGATGACCATGAGAATGATTGTGAATGGAAGGGGAATTAAATGATGTCTAACAAAAATAAGGGAGTTCTGATTTTTGGGCTCCTCTATACCATTCTCTTTGTGTTTGATGGCGTTAGATGGTTGGCTTCCTTGATGCCGTCTACCATTGCAAATTATCTAGTCTATGTAGTATTAGCACTATACGGCTCTTTCTTGTTCAAGGATAGATTAATCCAACAATGGAATGAGATTAGAAATTCTAAAAGAAAATTCTTCCTTGGCGTCTTAACAGGATGGCTCTTTCTTATTCTGATGACTGTTGTCTTTGGATTTGTATCAGAGATGTTGAGGCAGTTTTTTGGGCTGGTTGGACAAGGTCTAAACCAGTCGAATATTCAAAGTACCTTTCAAGAACAACCATTACTGATAGCCGTTTTCGCCTGCATCATCGGACCTTTAGTGGAAGAGCTCTTTTTCCGTCAAATTTTATTGAGATATTTGAGGAATAGTCTACCAACTTGGCTGAGTGTCTTTTTGGTAGGGCTTGTTTTTGCCCTGACTCATATGCATAACTTAAGTCTATCAGAGTGGGTCAGTGCAGTCGGTTATCTAGGTGGTGGCCTTGCCTTTTCAATTATTTATGTGAAAGAAAAGGAGAATATCTACTATCCCTTACTGGTTCATATGTTAGGCAATGGCCTCTCCTTTATTATTTTAGCTATTAGTAGTATGTGACGTTTTAGTAGTTATACAAGAGAAAAAGCTGAGAAATTCATCTCAGCTTTCTTTGTTATAGTCAAAGCGAATGACTTGCTCCGTTGCGTCTACATACGCGTGGACTCCAAAGGGAACAATTGCTCTTGGTGTAGCATGACCAACATTTAGATTATAGACAATCGGGATATTGCTATCAATGATATCCAATAGTGCCTCTTTATAGTCGTCATAGAAAGTTTCATCCATAGGTTTTCCGACTAAGAGTCCACTGATGACCTCGAATATACCAGTTTCCTTTAAAGTCCGCAACATCTTTTTGAAGTCGTCAGGTTCAGGCTTTTCTTCGCTTGTTTCTAGCAAGAGAATATTTCCTTCCCAGTCGGATAAGTCAGGGAAGAGTTTGTACTTTTGGCAGAGCTCCGTACTGTCTGCGTATCGAGAATTGTCAAAGATATCATAGAGAGATTCAAGGCAACCACCGAGAATTTCTCCCTCAAACTGAGCATTTCCTTGCAATAAGTCAAAACCTGTATTTACATGACTGATACGAGCTGTTCCCAGGGCCTTTGGACTAAAGTCAATCCGTTCCTCATACCAAACGTCGCTAGGGCGGATTTCTGAGATTTTTCCAGTCTCAATCAATTCTTTAAAGTAGTGGCAGCTATATGGCAACATTTCTTTGTCTAATTCACAAATGTCTGCTAGAAATGATTGGCCGTAAAAAGTCTTGATTCCTAGTTTATGCAACATGAGATGGTTCATGGTCGTATCCGAGAAGCCAAGAAAAATCTTTTGTTTGATAACTTTTTCTAGTTGGTCATTTTCAAAAAGATAGGGTAATAAGCGATAGGTATCGTCTCCACCGATGGCGCATAGAATCATGTCGATGCTATCATCAGAAAAGGCCTGAATCAAGTCCTCTGCACGCGCTTCAGGATGGTCCTTGATAAAGTCTAAGCCTTTTAGCGAATGGGGTAAAAAGATAGGATTGAGTTCCAAGTCCTTGAGACGTTGGACACCCAAGTCCACTTCGTGTTTGACAAAGTCTTCTCCGATAATGCCACTAGACAAACTAACAATACCAATAGTAGAAACCATATCTCATCCTCCTAGAAATAAATTGATGCTATTGTATCACAAAAGATGAGGAGAAACAACAAGAATTAGAATCAGAAAAAGGCTTTTAAATCAAGAAAGTAAGCAAAAAAGCAACCGCTCGATGTGGTTGCATTTTTTATAGTAGTTGCATTCTTATAGAGCAGTAAGGAAGGTCAGTCCGCCAAGGATAACCCCAGCCGAGTTTGGAATGATTAGAATCCAGTCTTTCTTAGGCTCTTTTGTCCATCCATAAATGACCCAGATTAAGCAAGAAACAGCTGCTGATAAAGGTTGAAATGGTTGAGCTTTGTTCCCTTGTAAATTGGCAAAAATTTGGGGGATGTAGGCTATAAATACAATAATTCCGATAAAGGCACCAATTGAACCGACAATTTGATTAATTCTCTGTTTAGTCATATATATTTCTCCTTATTACTTTATTATCATAACAGAAAAACAACTTGAATTCAAGGATAAAACCTAGGGATTTTAAGGGGAGCCGTTACATTAGAACGTTTTTAGAAAATGTAGCTACTTTTCTTTGGAGAATCAAAAAATGATTTGGAACTACAAAAAAGTAGTCTGTCTACAAAACACACTACTTTTATTGTTTATCTTAATATCTAGCAGGTCCTGCACTTGCGCTCTTGATGTTGAAGCGTTTCTTGAGGTAGAAACGTAGGGCAAGGAGAGCTCCTCCAATCACCAATAAAACAAGTGGTGGGAGACTAATGTTGATGGCTTGTGGAAGGAAGTTACTCAAGAAGAGGATGAAAACCCAGGCAAACATGGTTGCTAACATAACCAAAAGTGATTTCCAGAATGGTGGGCGTTGGCTACGGTCAGTATCTGGTCCGTAGTAGCGGTAGATAAAGTGGTAGAGCAGGTAAAAGGCAACTCCACCAAAGGCCCCTACACTGATAAGTGTTACCAATCCGTAGGCCACAGGTTGGTTTGAGAAGAAGCTCATCAAGGCGCTAACTACTGCAAATAATCCTGTGATGAAAAGGGCTGAATCCAACATCATCAATTTTGGATCGTCATTTTCCTTTGGATGTTCTTTTTCGTATTGCTCTTTTTCGCTGAAACTATGAGCCCAGTGAGTTGGTGCTCCGTAGATAGAACGAGCAGTCACCCCTTTTGGTTGTTCTTCAAGGATATGAGGAATGACTTCTTCAAGGATAGCCTTGATTTCAGCGTCGGTTTTTCCATCCTTTAGAAATTGTTGGGTTGCAATATGGATAAATTCTTGGTTTTTCTTGGTTAATTCTTTTAAATCAATCTGTGACATAATAACTCCTGTTTAGAACCATTTTTTATGGATGAGGTAAAGAGTGAGAGAAACACTCATAGCAAAGGCGATAAAGACGATGAGCCAGAAAGCATGCGGTTCTCCGTTTAAAGGAATTTCATTATCCTTAAAGTTCATTCCGTAGGCTGAGAAAATCATGGTTGGGATGGACATAACGATAGTCACAAGTGCCAAGGTTTTCATGATATTGTTCTGGTTGTTTGAAATGATAGAAGCAAAGGTCTCTGTCATAGAGTGAAGGACGTTTCCATAGATGTCCGCCATCTCGATGGCCTGTTGCGTTTCAATCAAGGTATCTTCCAGTAAGTCTTCATCTTCGAGGTATTTCTTGATATTGCTAGTCGCACTGGTCAATTTTTTAATCACGCGCTCATTTGTCTTGAGAGAGGCTTTGAAGTAGACGATGGTCTTTTCCAACTCCATGAGTTCAATCAATTCTTCGTTTCGAGTAGATTTGTGAAGTTGACTCTCAATCTGCTCACTCTTACGTTCAATCGAACGGAGGGCAGTTAGGTAAATCTCCGCATTGCGGTAGAGAATTTGGAAGATAAAGCGCGAACGCATGAAGGTATAGAAATTTCGAAGCCTACGATTGATAAAGACATCAAGAAGTGGTAGAGGCTCCAAGCAAGTGGTAATAATAGCCTCTTCTGTGATGATAATCCCCAAGGGAATAGTCACATAGTAGGTCTGGTTATTTCTTTCCTCTGTTATTGGGACGTCTACGATAATCAAGGTGTACTCATCTTCGATGGTGATACGTGACATCTCTTCCGCATCGAGCGGTGCACGGAGATCGGCGATATCAATATCAAAGGCCGAGGCGATTTCCATCGATTCGCTTTGTGTAGGATTGACGAGATTGATCCAAGTGCCCGGCTGGAGCGTATCAATCTCTTTAAATTCAGTTGTAGTTGAGAGAAAGACTTGCTTCATATCTCTTATCCTTTCCTAATCTAATCCGTGTTTCAATGATTTTTGACACCGTACTATTATACTACAAAATCGGCTTTTTTGGTAATAGAATTTCACTTTTTTTGGTATAATGGAAAGCAACAATGGACTAGAAAGAAGTAATATGCAAGATAAGATTGTCATCCATGGGGCACGCGCCCATAATTTAAAAAATATTGACGTGGAAATTCCACGAGACAAGCTAGTTGTGGTGACGGGGTTGTCGGGTTCGGGCAAATCCAGTCTTGCCTTTGATACTCTTTATGCAGAAGGGCAACGCCGCTATGTAGAGAGTCTATCAGCCTACGCTCGTCAGTTCTTAGGGAATATGGAAAAACCAGATGTGGACTCTATCGATGGTCTTAGTCCTGCTATTTCCATTGACCAGAAGACGACCAGTAAAAATCCTCGTTCGACGGTTGGGACAACGACGGAAATCAACGACTATCTGCGTCTCCTTTATGCACGTGTCGGAACACCTTACTGTATCAATGGACATGGGGCTATCAAGGCTTCGTCTGTCGAACAGATTGTAGACAAGGTATTGGAATTGCCAGAGCGCCAGCGTCTGCAGATTTTGGCTCCTGTTATTCGTAAGAAAAAGGGTCAGCATAAGACGCTGATTGAAAAGATTCAAAAGGATGGTTACGTCCGTGTCCGTGTCGATGGAGTTGTCTACGATGTGACCGAAGTTCCTGAACTTGAAAAAAATAAACAACACAACATTGACGTGGTGGTAGACCGTATTATCATCAAGGAAGGTATCCGTAGTCGTCTCTTCGATTCCATTGAAGCAGCCCTTCGTATCGCAGAAGGTTATGTGGTTATCGATACCATGGATGACTCTGAGTTGCTCTTCTCAGAACACTACGCTTGTCCAGTATGTGGCTTTACGGTTCCAGAACTAGAACCTCGTCTCTTCTCTTTCAATGCACCGTTTGGTTCATGTAGTGAGTGTGATGGTTTGGGGATCAAGCTAGAGGTTGATACGGATCTAGTAGTGCCAGATGCTAGTAAGACCCTTTGTGAGGGAGCATTGGCACCTTGGAACCCTATCTCTTCTAACTATTATCCAAATATGCTAGAACAAGCCATGACAGCCTTCGGAGTGGACATGGATACTCCTTTTGAAGCCTTGTCAGAGGAAGATAAGAATCTCATTTTCTATGGTTCAGATGGTAAGGAATTCCATTTCCACTATGAGAATGAATTCGGCGGAGTTCGCGACATCGACATCCCTTTTGAGGGAGTTGTCAATAATATCAAACGTCGCTATCATGAAACCAATAGCGACTACACTCGCACCCAGATGCGCCTCTACATGAATGAGCTGACTTGCGGAACCTGTCACGGCTATCGTCTCAATGACCAGGCCTTGTCTGTCCGTGTGGGTGGCGAGCAAGGGCCACATATCGGAGAAATTTCAGACCTGTCTATCGCAGACCACTTGGACTTGGTGAGCCAGCTGACCTTGTCTGAAAATGAAGCGATTATTGCTCGTCCCATTCTCAAGGAAATCAAGGACCGTTTGACCTTCCTTAACAATGTCGGTCTCAACTATCTGACCCTTTCTCGTTCTGCAGGAACATTATCAGGTGGGGAGAGCCAACGTATTCGCTTGGCAACCCAGATTGGTTCTAATCTATCAGGTGTTCTTTATATCCTAGATGAGCCGTCCATCGGTCTTCACCAAAGGGACAATGATCGCCTGATCGCCAGTCTGAAAAAGATGCGGGATTTAGGAAATACTCTCATCGTGGTAGAACACGATGAAGATACCATGCGAGAGGCTGATTATCTGATCGACGTCGGTCCTGGTGCAGGGGTCTTTGGTGGAGAGATTGTTGCCGCAGGAACGCCCAAGCAAGTGGCTCGCAACAGCAAGTCGATCACAGGTCAGTACTTGTCAGGCAAACGTGCCATTCCAGTGCCAGAAGAGCGTCGTGTCGGTAATGGTCGTTTAATCGAAGTGACGGGAGCGCGTGAAAACAACCTACAAAATATCACTGCTCGCTTCCCCCTCGGAAAATTCATTGCGGTGACAGGGGTATCAGGTTCAGGGAAATCGACCCTCATTAACAGTATTCTCAAAAAAGCCATTGCTCAAAAACTAAATCGCAATTCAGACAAACCTGGGAAGTTCAAGACTATTACAGGAATTGAGCATATCGACCGTCTGATTGATATTGACCAGAGTCCTATTGGAAGAACACCAAGGTCCAATCCTGCAACCTATACAGGTGTCTTTGAAGACATTCGAGACCTCTTTGCACAGACAAATGAAGCCAAGATCCGTGGTTACAAAAAGGGTCGTTTCAGTTTCAATGTTAAGGGTGGTCGCTGTGAGGCATGCTCGGGTGACGGTATTATCAAGATTGAGATGCACTTCTTGCCAGATGTTTATGTGGCTTGTGAAGTCTGCCACGGAACCCGCTACAACAGTGAGACCCTAGAAGTTCACTACAAGGAAAAAAATATCTCGCAGGTCTTGGACATGACCGTCAACGATGCGGTGGAGTTCTTCCAACACATTCCAAAGATTCAACGTAAACTTCAGACTATCAAGGATGTGGGGCTTGGTTATGTGACCTTAGGACAACCAGCTACGACACTTTCTGGGGGAGAAGCGCAGCGTATGAAGCTGGCTAGCGAACTCCACAAGCGCTCGACAGGCAAGTCTTTCTACATTTTAGATGAGCCGACAACTGGTTTGCATACTGAGGACATCGCTCGATTACTCACCGTTTTGTCTCGCTTTGTCGATGATGGAAATACAGTTCTCGTGATTGAGCACAATCTAGATGTTATCAAAACAGCAGACCATATCATCGATTTAGGTCCAGAAGGCGGTGTCGGTGGTGGGACCATCATTGCAACAGGAACTCCAGAGGAAGTAGCTGCTAATGAAGCTAGCTATACAGGACAGTATTTGAAAGGAAAGTTACATCATGAATAAACGTGTGCAAGCATTTCTCGATAAAATGCAAGAAAAAGAACTAGATGGAATCATTATCAACAACCTCAAAAATGTCTACTATTTGACAGGATTTTGGGGTTCAAATGGAACAGTCTTTATCAGTCGTGACCGTCAAATTTTGGTGACGGATGCCCGCTATATTATCGCTGCCAAGCAAGAAGTTACTGGTTTTGAGATTTTTGCAGAGCGTGACGAGTTGGCTACTATCGCAAAGATTGCAAAAGACATGGGTCTTTCTCGTATCGGGTTTGAAGATGAGATTTCAGTTTCTTATTACCATCGCATGCAAACCGCTTTTGAAGGTTTGGAACTAGTTCCACAGACACAGTTTGTTGAAGCGCTTCGTATGATTAAGGATGAGACAGAGATTGCGACCATTCGTAAGGCTTGTTCAATATCAGACCAAGCTTTCCGTGATGCTCTTGACTTTATCAAACCAGGTAAGACAGAAATTGAAATTGCCAACTTCCTTGATTTCCGTATGCGTGAGCTCGGAGCGGCAGGCTTGTCTTTTGATACCATTCTAGCGAGCGGTATCAACTCTTCTAAACCCCATGCTCACCCAATGCACAAACCAGTAGAACTAGGTGAAGCTATCACTATGGACTTTGGGTGCTTATACGAACATTATGTGAGTGATATGACTCGGACCATCTACCTCGGTCATGTCAGTGACGAGCAGGCAGAGATTTACAATACAGTTCTAAAAGCCAATCAAGCATTGATTGACCAAGCTAAGGATGGTTTAGGTTTCCGTGACTTTGATAAGATTCCTCGTGACATTATTGTGGAAGCAGGTTATGGACAATACTTTACACACGGTATCGGACACGGTATCGGGCTTGATATCCACGAAGAACCTTACTTCAGTCAAACTTCCAAAGAAGTTATCAAAACTGGTATGGTCTTGACTGATGAACCGGGTATTTATATTGAAGGTAAATACGGGGTTCGTATCGAAGATGATATCCTGATTACAGATACCGGTTGTGAGTTATTAACCCTTGCTCCAAAAGAATTAATCGTAATCTAAGAAAAATGAGATAAATCGTTGACTTTTACTAGTTAAAGGTTTATACTGAAAGGCGAAAACGGTAGGTGAGGCTACCATAGGGATACGGATGACTACCGCAAAGCAGTGGAGACACTACTCGTTGGTCAACAGTCCTGGTCGCGAAGGTCAAGACTAAGCTCATTACATCGCCCTATGGAGTTAAAGCTTGAACGAAAACAGATCATAAGTTTTTTAGTCCTGCCATTTTATGGCAGGATTTTCTGCTGTTTTAAAACAAAGAAAGGAGACAAACGATGCAAATTGACGATCATCCAGAACCGCACATACACAGCCAATCGCTGATTTGTGTCGTTTTGTCCTTATAAAGTGATTGGTCCCCGTGTATGAAATTATCATTCATACAGATAGGAGAAACCAATGAAAACTACAAAAGAAAGATTAGCAGCAGCTATTCAAACTCCATTTAAAGATAGTCTAGCTTTTTACCATACAAGTCTAAAAGGCTTAGACCAAGAACAAGTCGAAGAAAACCGTGACCTATATGGTGAAAACACCATTACCAAGGGTCAAGAGGATTCCATCTTTAAGAAGATTTATGAGTCCATTATCAATCCTTTCACAATTATTTTGCTTGTGATTGCCTTTATCTCTCTCGTTACAAACGTCTGGCTTGCCAAACCTGGCCAAGAGGATCCTACGACCTCTATTATTATCGTTGTCTTGGTTTTGATTTCAGGAGGCATCCGTTTTGTCCAAGAGTTGCGGAGTGACAAGGCAACAACCAATCTTTCAAAAATGATTATCAACACGGCAACTGTTATTCGTGATGGTCTTGAACAAGAGTTGCCAATCGATGAGTTGGTTGTGGGAGACCTCGTGAAATTGAGTGCTGGAGATATGATCCCAGCTGATGTTATCTTATTTGAATCCCGTGACTTTTTCGTTCAACAGTCAGGTTTGACTGGAGAAAGTGATGCAGTTGAAAAGCTAGCTTTAAATAAAGCCACCAATCAAAATATAGATAGCCTTTTAGAAGCAGAATCCTTGGCCTTTATGGGAACAAACGTTATCTCAGGAAGTGCTACAGCTATGGTCCTAGCAGTTGGGGATGACACCATGATGGGAGCTATCGAGCAAACTCTCAACACCTATGATGAGCCAACTTCTTTTGAACGTGAAATGAACAGCATTTCCTGGCTCTTGATCCGCTTGATGCTTGTCATGGTTCCGATTGTGTTTTTCGCAAATGGATTGACCGATGGAGACTGGTTAGAGGCAGGAGTTTTTGCCTTGAGCGTGGGTGTCGGCCTTACACCAGAAATGCTTCCAATGATTATCACAGCCAGCTTAGCAAAAGGTTCCATTATCATGGCCAAGGAAAAGGTAGTCATCAAAAAACTCAATGCTATCCAAGACTTAGGAGCCATCGATATCCTTTGTACGGATAAAACTGGAACTCTAACGCAAGATGAGATTGTTTTAGAATATCCCTTGGATATCCATGGTGATTTGGATATGGCGGTCCTAAGAAGAGCTTATCTAAATTCACATTTTCAAACAGGTTTGAAAAACTTGATGGACCGTGCCATTATCAGTAGAACTGAAAAAGAAGCCAAAGAACACGCTATCCTACAAAATCTAGATACCAGTTTTCAAAAAATTGACGAGCTTCCATTTGATTTTGAGCGCAGACGTATGAGTGTTATCGTCAAAGATGACAGCAATGTTGTTAGTATGGTGACCAAAGGCGCTTTAGAAGAAATGTTGAACATTTCGACGCATGTAGAATATCGTGGAGAAATAATCCCTATTACGGAAGGTATTCGCCAAGAAGTACTGGCAGAAGTTGGTCAATTAAACCGTCAAGGTTTGCGTGTCTTAGGTGTTGGTTACAAGTCAGGTCTACGTGAAGATTATGCCTATGCTGTGACTGATGAAAGTGACATGATCCTAACGGGGTACCTTGCCTTCTTGGATCCACCAAAACCATCTGCAGCACCCGCTATCCAAGCTCTGCTTGAGCATGGTGTCAGAACAAAAATTTTAACTGGAGATAACGAAAAAGTAACCCAAGCTATCTGTGAAAAGGTTGGATTGGACGTTGAACATATGCTCTTAGGTGCTGACATTGATCAAATGACAGACCAAGAATTGGCAGAAGTGGTTGAAAAAGTAACAGTCTTTGCCAAATTATCTCCTGACCAAAAAGCCCGCATCATTCTACAGTTAAAGAAAAATGGTCACGGTGTTGGTTATATGGGGGACGGTATTAATGACGCTCCATCCATGAAGGTGGCAGATGTCGGTATTTCTGTAGATACAGCAGTCGATATCGCCAAGGAAACAGCTGATGTTATTTTGCTGGACAAGGATCTCATGGTTCTTGAAACAGGTATCGTTGAAGGCCGGAAGGTCTACGCCAACATGACCAAATATATTAAGATGACCGTTAGTTCAAACTTTGGGAATATCTTCTCACTACTGGTTGCGAGTATTTTCTTACCATTTTTACCAATGGCCCCTGTTCATCTCATTGTCCTAAACCTAGTCTACGATTTATCTTGTGTGGCATTGCCATTTGATAATGTGGATCAAGACTTCCTAAAACAACCCCATACATGGGAAGCAAAATCCATTACTCGATTTATGGTTTGGATGGGTCCAATCTCATCTGTCTTTGATATTTTGACCTTTATCTTCCTCTACTTTATTATTGTTCCTTTGGTGACTGGCCATCATTATGTTCATGGGTCAGAATCTGCCCTTCAGTTTATTATCTTGTTCCAAACAGGATGGTTCATCGAATCTATGTGGTCTCAAACTATGGTCATCCATATGCTTCGTACAGCAAAAGTTCCTTTTGTACAAAGCAGACCAGCTTGGCTTGTGATTTTGATGACTCTGGTTGCAGCCTTTTTCGTAACCAGTCTACCTTATGGACCACTAGTAAATATCCTTCGTCTAGCACCCTTAGGACTTCCTTACTTCTTGTTCTTAATTTGTATTATTTTCTTGTATATGTTTAGCGTCACAGTTATTAAGAAATTTTACATTAAGAAATATAAAGAATGGTTATAGTTCGTGTTTTGTCAAGAAAAAAGTTCAAAAATTGCCAAAAAAGTTAAAATTTTTTAAAAATAGGTCGCAAGTCCGATGTTTTTTATGGTATAATAGTCTAAACTGATAGTAACATGTAGCGAAAGGGGTAGGTACATGATCAAAATTTATACAGTCTCAAGTTGTACTAGCTGTAAAAAAGCGAAGACCTGGCTCAATGCCCACCAGTTAAGTTATAAAGAACAAAACCTTGGTAAGGAAGGAATCACGAGAGAAGAACTACTTGATATTTTGACAAAAACAGACAATGGAATTGCAAGTATCGTATCATCGAAAAATCGTTATGCAAAGGCCCTTGGTGTTGATATCGAAGATTTGAGTGTGAATGAAGTGCTCAACCTGATTATGGAAACACCACGTATCTTGAAAAGTCCGATTCTTGTAGATGAGAAACGCCTACAAGTCGGCTATAAAGAAGACGATATCCGTGCCTTTTTGCCACGCTCTGTCCGTAATGTGGAAAATGCAGAAGCGCGTTTACGTGCGGCTCTATAAAACATCAAGGCTGGGAGTGACTCCTGGCCTTCTCTAATATTTAATACTCTTCGAAAATCAAATTCAAACCACGTCAGCTTCACCTTGCCGTACTCAAG
>NZ_JUOS01000097.1 GCF_001075875.1 Streptococcus oralis | reverse complement strand
ACAACTGGAACTGTTTCTTTGCCATAAGTGTGATTAGGTTGATCCCATGTTGTTGTACCATTTTTTTGTTTACCAGTAAAGGTGAAGTTATCTTGAACCTTATCAGCTGGAGTAGCTGTTCCTGCTCCTTCAAACGTTACCGTTTGTTTAGTTGGTTTTGTAACTTCAGTTGTTTTTGGTACGTAGATAATTGGTGTATCTTCACCTGGTTTATCCGGTGTTACAGGTGTTCCTGGAGGTACTGATTTACCTGGTTTAGTTGGATCTTTTGGATCTGGAAGATGTGGTTCATAACCTGGTACATCTGGAACAA
>NZ_JUOS01000096.1 GCF_001075875.1 Streptococcus oralis | reverse complement strand
GTATGGATAATCTTTCTTGCAGTTCCTGGAGCAAATCCAAGTTCGATAAGGTCATCTTTTGTTACAGTTTTAATCATGTGATCTCCTTTTCTGATTAGATTAAGTAAGGGGAGGATTAACTCCCCTTGTCTAATACTTATTTTTGTTTTACATCTACTAAATGGATAGCATCCGCCTTGTAATACATCGTTGAACTAATCATAGTGGCTTGTAAATTGTCAAATGTGACTGGTACTTGATCCATTGCTTGGATATAGTCATTATCGACTAAAGCTTCTGGATTATCTACTGAGACTTGGGTTGATTTCTTTTTGAATTGTCCATCCTTGATTGTTACATTGTATTTCCAACCGATGATTTTATCGGTATTAAAACGTCTTTCGCTACCATCTCGGTTTTTGATAATTTCTCCGTTTACATCTGCTCGGACTTCCGTTTCAAATTTTGGAATAACTTCATCCAATTCAAATTTTGTTCCAATGTTATTAAAATTCCAGTCATTTTGTGAAAGCATTTTTGCCATAGTTAATTTCTCCTTTTGATATTTTCTTTGATTGTAGGGATTAAATCCTCTCTTTTAAAGAGAATTGCCCTTTCTATTAATCCACTTGCTAAATCTGGTGGATATTCCATATTGTTGAGTGCGAGATAGTTTGATTTCTCATACTCATGCAGTAAGTTATTGTCGTATAGAAATTTATACGCTCTTAGAATAGCTCCAGAACCTTTATAGGTAAACCATTCTAATTTTTGTTCTAGTTCTGTTTTTGGTTTTGAAATAATGATAGAGACAGGTTTTGAGTGACCTAAAAACTTTTCCCAAGATCTCAAAGGTTTTGAGAAATAGCTATCACTATAGAATCTCACTTTTTCTTTGAGATATCCCTTGGTAAAGTTGAGAAGATCTATTTCTGAATGCAACCATTCTTGAATGAAGTAGTGAGCTTTTTCTTTCCTAAGTTCTAACTCCGTTCTTATCCAATTTTCTATATAACGCTTGCTGATGCCGAGCTTCTCAGCTCGTTCTAAGCGTTTATCGTAAATTCTAAGTCTTTCATCATCATTGGGTTTTCTCAAATATAAGGTTTGGCCGATTGTTTCATCTCCGTAGGTATTGTAGTAAGTGCTTTTTCCATATATAAAGCGTTTCTTCTGACAAATCTTTAGAAGCTGATTAGGAGTGAAATAGGGTGTTTCATTAAAATCATCTATTGCAACATCAATTCGTCTTATTGAAAACTGATTGTAATTGTAGTAGAGGTTGTTCAGAAACTGTCTTTCGGACAGACTATTTGGATCTAATACCATATCTCTAAAGAACTCGAGTGCCTGTCCTGACATGACAAGCATGTAGGACGACTCTTTCGCTCCATAGTAGATACGGATATTCCCATGATGAAGCTGGCTATCATAGTTATAGTATTTAAGGCTCCCTTTATTCTCAATAAATAGGTCATAGTCAAGAAATAGAATGTCTTCGATTATTTCTCTTGGCGAAAATTCAGTCTTATCAAACTGAATTTGAATCCAGTCAAATACAGAACGTAAATGTTCATTTTTTGCCATAGATTTTGATTCAACTTTTTGCCTAATTTTGCCACCCTTAAAATCT
>NZ_JUOS01000095.1 GCF_001075875.1 Streptococcus oralis | reverse complement strand
GCTCAAAACACAGTTTTGAGGTTGTGGATAGAACTGACGAAGTCAGTAACACATATACGGCAAGGGGACGCTGACGTGGTTTGAATTTGATTTTCGAAGAGTATTATTCAAAGACAAATTGATTGTGATACAGTTCGGAGTAAAAACCTCCAAGCTTGAGTAATTCGTGATGATTTCCTTGTTCGATAACCTCACCATCCTTAAGGACAATAATCCGATCGGCATTGAGAATGGTTTTTAAGCGGTGAGCAATCACAAAACTAGTTCTTCCTGCCACAATAGCTTCCATGGCATTTTGAATCTTACTTTCTGTTACAGTATCAACGTTTGATGTTGCCTCATCCAAGATTAAGACCTGTGGATCTGTCATCAAGGTACGAGCGATGGAAATCAACTGCTTCTGACCAGTCGAGAAGACGCTCTGGTCATCATTAATCAAGGTATCATACTTATCTGGTAGACTTTCGATATATTCATGGATATGCGTAGCCTTGGCTGCTGCTTCTACCATTTCCTGACTGGCATCTGGGACACCAAAGCGAATATTGTCTCGAATGGTTCCACTAAATAAAACAGAATCCTGTAAAACAATTCCTACCTTACTTCGCAAACTATCTAAATCAAACTCGCGAATATCTGTTCCATCAAAGCTGATACTACCTGCATCCACATCATAAAAACGATTGATGAGGTTCATGATGGTTGTTTTCCCTGAACCTGTCGGACCAACTACCGCAATCATTTTCCCTTTTGGAGCTGAGATGCTGACATCTTTCAAAATGGGTTTTCCTGGCAGGTAGGAGAAGTCTACGTTACGAATCTCCACACCCTCTTTTAATTCGTTAAAGATTGGAGCATCTTGAGGACGAATTTCTTCTTCTGCATCAAACATTTCTTGGATACGGTCTGCACCTGTAAAGGCCAGTTGCAAACTTCCCCAACTCGCCGCTAATTGGATAATGGGCTGATAATACTGTTGCGAAAACTGAGTAAACATGACAATCAAACCAAGTGCAGTTGCTGTCTCGATGTTCTTATCATTCAGTAAGACAGCTGAACCAACAAAAATAACTACTGCTGTATTGACCAAGCTCATTCCGTTCATAACAGGGAAAAGAATTCCTGAGAACATTCTTCCCTTGAAAGTGGCTTTTCGAACCCGTTCATTCTGCTCGACAAAACCAGCAATCACATCTTCTTGAATGCCTTGAACAATAACGGCTTTTTGTCCAGAGATACTCTCATCCATATAAGCATTGAGCTTCCCAACTTCCTTTTGTTGGAGGTTTGTATATTTCCGCGCTAGCTTCAGGATAAAGAACAACATAATAACTGCTATCGGAGTGCTGGCAATTGTGATTAAAGCCAAGGTGACATTTTTTGCGAACATGACAATCAGCAAGCCAATATAAAGGGCAAGATTGGTCATGACAGACACTAAACTTTCATTAAAAGCTTGGAGAATATTATCCAAATCACTAGTAAAACGTGACAGGATATCCCCATCTTGATGGCGGTCAAAGAAGGAAACAGTCAAGCGAGAAAGCTTGCCAAACAGTCCCTTACGCATCTCATTTGTCGATTCGGCAATAATTCGGCTCATCAAGACCATATAGATGAGACTAGAAACTACTAAAACAATCAAAATATAGGCAAGATTGATTAGGAGTCCCAAGAGACTTTGCCAAACCATATCTGGATTTCCATTTTGATAGGCTATAACCAAATTAGCCAGCTCTGTGACTGTTTGACCTGCAAATACTGGAAAGAGGGCTTGTGCTACCGTTGCAATGATAATCATAGCAATGACAACGATAAAGGATATCTTGTAAACTTTAAAATAGTTCCAAAAAAATTCAAATGTCTTCATCCTACTCCTCCTTTCCTTTTTGCGTTTCATAAATTTCACGATAAACTGGGTTTGTTGCAACCAAGTCAGCATGCTTACCTTGACCAATCAAACGCCCTTGGTCAAGCACTAAAATTTTATCAGCATGAACAACAGAGCTAATCTTTTGCGCGATGATAATCGTAGTCGTCCCCTTCAAATCCTTGTTGAGGGCTTCTTGGACCAAACGTTCTGATTTGGCATCAAGGGCGGAGGTTGAATCATCGAAAATCAATATCTTAGGATTGCTGACAATCCCACGCGCAATGGACATTCTTTGTTTTTGTCCACCAGAAAAGTTAGTCCCACGTTCCTCAACCGGACTTTCAAAAGCCAAGTCCATGCGACTGATAAATTCACTAGCTTGTGCGATACGAGCTGCGCGTTCCATCTCTGAGACTGTTGCATCTCCCTTTCCTTGTCTGAGATTATCTGCGATGGTTCCACTAAAGAGAATAGCTCTTTGTAGGACGATAGAGACTGTCTTGCGAAGCGTCCCTTCGCTAACTGTACGAATGTCCTTTCCTCCAATCTTGATAGAACCTTGCTGAGGATCAAATAATCGTGGAATCAACTGAGCCAAGGTTGATTTCCCTGCACCAGTTGCTCCGACAACCCCAACCATCTCACCAGGCGCGATATCAAAGGAGACGTCTTTTAGGATAGGTTCTTCATCATTAGGATAGGTGAAGGTCACATTTTCAAAACTGAGACTTCCCTCCAAGTCTTCATCTTCCTCATCCTTGAAGGTCATAGCTGGTTCTGTATCTAGAATTTCACGAATACGACGAAGGGAAATCATGGCACGAGTGACTGAGTTCCCCAAAAATCCGACCATAACGATAGTAAAGATAATCTGACTCAGATAGTTTACAAATGAAGCAATGGAACCAACGACTGAAGGATCCGACTCTGCCATACCTGCTACAAGCCAGATTGAGAGAAAAACAGCCCCGTAAGAAATCAACATCATTGCAGGTTGCATAACAGAAAAGGCATAACCGATATAAAGGTTTTCTCCCAACAATTCATCTGACACCTGCGTAAATTTATCAAACTGATCTTTTTCTCGGACAAAAGACTTAACCACGCGCACACCACGCAAATTTTCTTTAGCAATGGCATTGATACGCTCTAGTAAGGTCTGGAATTTTGCAAAGCGTGGTCCCACAACTCCCATCATAAAACCCATTATGGCAACAATCAGAACGACCATGAGAACTAGCACCCACCACAGAGAAGGTAGGGTGACAACTGCTAGAATAAAGGAACCGATAAACAAAAGTGGTAGTCGAAAGAGAATTTGGAAGGTCATCATGACTACGTTCTGAATCTGATTGATATCGTTGGTCATACGAACAACAAGGTTCCCTGCATTAAACTTCTCAATATTAGCGTATGAGAAAGTTTGAATCTTACGAAAGGCATCTTCCCTTAGGTCTGACGAAACTCCTTGAGCAATGTAGGCGGCTAACACAACATTGATGCCACCTGCAATCAAACCAATCAAGGCAACAAGGATTAACCAAAAACCAATATGATAAATAGCTTCGTTATCACCTGTTAGCAGTGCCTCTAAAACCTCCTGTAGATAACGTGGTTGCAGGAGTGAGCTCGTTACCATTAGACCTGTCATAATTAAGGAAGCTAGAGCCTGCCATTTATAGGCTTTTATTTTCTGAAACAGCATATTTTCCCCCTTTATAAGATAGATAAAAGGGAACGACAACTCTGTCAGTCCCTTCTTATGCTTTCATGTTGATGCTATTCTAACAAAAAAGAATGCTATTGTCAAAGCACTCAGCTCTCGCAAGCTTACGAAACACGACATTAGCATTCTATAAAATCGTTTAAAATTCTTCTAATTGAGAACAGAAGTTTTATTTCTCTGAACTAGCTTGCTCCTCTAGTTTAGCTTGTCCAATTTCACGGTAGCTACGGTCCCCAACAATCTTGACTGAGAACTGACCATCTTCGTACTCAAGAATCGTCACACTTCCATTATCAAGACCATGCGGATGCATGCCGTTAATGAGGTAAACAATAGTTCCAATTGTCATTCCATGACTGACTACGAGAGCATTTCCTCCCCCATTAGCTTCCATTTCCTTAGCAATGGCTTCAAAACCTTCCCAGATGCGACCACTTAGTTTTTCCCATCCTTCAGCCCAGCCTGCTGTATCTACTTCTACCAAGCCTTCAGCCAGCTCAGCATAGGACAAACGATGCACATGATCGACATTAAAGATACGAGGAATAATCCCCATAAAAAGGTCTCCATCATAAGCACCATCAAAACTACCAAAGCACCATTCACGGATTCGCTTATCCATACGATAAGGAATTTGCCCTGTTAAACCTAGTTCCTCAAGGATAATTCCCATTGTCTGAATAGTCCGTCCAGAGTCACTTGAATAAGCCCGCTCAAATCTTAAGCCAGACTCACGCAAGCCAATTCCCAATTCATGAATACCTCGCTCTCCCTCAGCTGTTAGGGGAGTATCACTCCAACCTTGAGCACGCCCAATCGTATTAAACATTGTTTTCCCATGACGCACTAGATACAATTTTACACTTGCCATTTTCCGTCCTCCATATGTATCTATTATAGCATGATTTCAAGCAAAAACCTCGTCCTAACCCACTGAGTCCAACATCACCACTTAAACTAGATTTTACAAATCTGATAATCTATGTCTTATCATTCTTAGAAGGAGCAACTTTAGATGTCTCGGTGGTCTCATTTTTCACCTGTTCTTCTTTTTTCTTCTCGTTTTCTTCTTTTGACTTTTTTTCTGTTTTCTTCGTCTTGTCGTCAGTCTTTTTCAAAGGTGGAAAACGAAATTCAAATTGATTTTTCCCAGTGTCAACAATCGCTGTAAATCCCTTTTGATCATTGCGATAAGTTGCCTTTCCTGCATTAAATGACTGCTGACCACTCTCAGAACTAGCTTTTTCATAGGTCCTCTTAGCAATTGCAAATGCAAGAAGTTTTTCTTTGTTCAGTGCATAATCCTGATGATGAGCTACTTGCCGATTCAGATAAAACTGTAACAAGAGACTAAAAATTCCAGCAATAGTGACAGCGTAAAGGAGAACTCCAGCTCTAACTTTTTTCTTTTTCCACACGATAGATAAACTCCCTCTCTAGTCCCTTTTCAAATTGAAAATTGAAATGAACATTTTGCCCTTTTTGGTAAATATGTGCTGATTTCAGACCGTAGACCATGGGTTGATAGCCACGTCCACTAGCATCTGTTTTCCGAAAATCATCTGACTTTGATTTTCCCATAGAAATGGGGTTCCCATCCTGTTTGAGATAAAGTCTATCATTCTCCACTTTTTCAAACTGGGCTCGATTCAACTCTGCTTCTAGCTGATCCACAAATAAGAGCCATTCCTTCTGCTCACTTCTCTGCTGATAGCGAACTTCTGAAACCAAGAGTCGGCTCATAGCTTGAAAAAGAAGCAAGCTACCGCTAATCACAATAAGAGCAACCAGGGATTCTAAAAGAGTAAACGCTCTGACTCTACTTGTCTTGAATCGCCAGTAATTTCTCCGTCCCATGATACACCTCCAAACCTCGCTCATTCGAGACAACACGAACTGTAAGCCCATTGACAGTCAACTGCTTTTGTCCAGTCTGCAAAGCCATTCGAGCCACTCGCAAAACTTCTTCCTGTTTTAGAAGTTCTACTTCTCTTTTTCTACTTTCTTGAATTTGTCCCAGCAAGAGGGTTGCAATACTGGCAAAAATGGCTAGTGAAATCACTGCCTCCAGTAAAATAAGCGCCTTAATTTTTTGCTTCTTGAATACGTTTAATCTTTCCATTTCCTATATTTAGTCGGTAGCGAACCACTTCTTTCCTTGTTTGAAATCTGATGCTAACCAGATATGAACTGCCTCCTGCCTTATCAAAGGTTATTGACTGATTAGACTGCAATTGAATGCCTTTAGGGATGGCTAATTTCTGATAGCCATTACTAATGCTTCTCTCTTCTAAAATCAAGTTCATCTTTTGCTGGCTAGCCAGACTTCGCTTCTGGGTTTCTCGATAAAGTTCCTCAAACTCCATAAAAAAAATTTGTTCTTCCACAGCCGCAAAAGTGGACTGAACTGAACTTGACAAACCCAAGGCTAACAGACTGACTATCCCTAAGACTAATAGACTTTCTAGCATGGTAAAAGCCCTAATCCGCAACTGTTTGACTTGTCTTTTGTTTATCATGATACTCTTTGTAAGCTTTTGCTTGCTCAGCAGTGATACGTCCATCTGCCTGTAATTTGCTTAGACTAGCATCTTCATTTTTATCCAGACTATAGAGTTCAGCTTGGCTTTCTACCACCTTGACGACAGCTGCTTTCCCCTTGTCATTCACTGCATCCTTTTGCTTAGTAAGATTTGGCACAAACAGTAAGAGTAGAACACTAATGATGAGCAACACGACCAACATTTCTACCAGAGTGAACCCTTTTACCTTAGCTTTTTTTAATTTCATCAACATTTTTTTCATCTAAAAATTTACCTCCATATTTTGATACATAGGCAGCAACATAGCTGCGTACAATAAAACGATTAGCAGAGCTACAAAAATAAAGACCAGGGGTTGAACTAAGTTCATCGTACGATTAACTCGGGTAAAAAATGCCTCCCAAGTTTTCTCTGCATAGATTTCCAATTCGCTTCCCAACTTGGATTTGACCTCTCCATATTCAATGATTAATCCCAATTCTCTTCTAAAGAAGGGATAATCTTGAACAACTTTAGAAAATTCATGACCATTTTGTAATGACTGAGATAAATCCAAACCAATTTCCTTAAAAAGTGAATTGCCCTGCTCCTGCATCATCTGGAAAATCTGTGACAATTCTAATCCTTGTCCAATCATATTTCCCCATTCTCTAGCATAATAGGCAGTCAGATAATACTGAATAAACACACCGATAAAAGGAATTCTAGCCAGAAAAGAAAAGACTTGTATCTTCCTAGATTTTCTGTAGAAAATCAATCCTGTTAAAAATGCGAGTGCTACTACTAGAGTCAGTCCGAGAAAAATCTGTGGCAAGTTACTAATCACTAAGGTAGCTATATTACTACTATCTAGTTGAGGCAAGAGATAATTCCGCAAACCCAACATAATGAGCAGTAAGAAAGCTAACAAAATGACTGGATAGGTCGCAACTTCGATTAACTTTTTCTTGACCTTAGCAAGATTATCTAGATACTCTTCAATTTTCCCTAAACTCAAATGAAGATTTCCATGAACTTCAGCCAAGGAAAGTTGCGTGACAATTGAACTTGAAAAACCTAAAGTCCCCATCATTTCCGAGAAGGATTTTCCCTGCGAGAGTCCTAGACGCATCTGCGATACATATTCCTTTTCCAACAAGAGACTTCTATCTAAAAAGGAAATGATTTCTACCAGATGAAAACCACTGGAAAATAAATTGTTAAAGAGAGTGATGATTTTCTTCTGCTTACTGGTAGCTAATTTTCTCCGTTTCAGCTTGAAGGGCAGTGATATGTCCTTCTTTAAGAAGCTGGTCAATTTGTCTATTCCACTTTTCTGCCTGGTGTTCTTGGTAATTTTTGTTTGCAAAATCAATAATTCCTCCTCCTGCGATTAGTCTCTGATAACAAACACCTTGTAAAACAACTGCAAGTTCATCTTCACTGACACCAAGTTCTAAGAGGCGCTCATAAACCCCACGAACACTCTTGGCATGGATTGTCGAGAATACTGTGGCACCTGTCAGACTAGCTCGTACAACAGCACGAGCTGTTTCACTATCTCGAATTTCTCCAATGATTAAAAGATCTGGACGATGTCGTAGGGAAAGTTTTATCAAGTTCTCATAGCTAAGTCCGATAGCTTCATTGAGCTGTAATTGTAACATCTCTTCCTGCTTAATTTCTACTGGATCTTCAATGGACATGACCTGCTGTCCCTTAAACAATGACTTGGCTAATTCATGCATCAAAGTAGTTTTGCCACTTCCTACGGGGCCTGCAAATAGATATAGTCCTCGTTGCCTATAATTCTGCTCCAATTCTCCTAAGTCTTGAAACCAAAAGTGTAACTCTTGCTCTTGGTCATGTAAAAGTCGAATAACTAGACTTTCGTGACCACGATAATCTCCTACCGTCGATAAGCGTAGTGAAGAAACCTTACCGTCATGCTGATAATCACAGGAACCAAGCTGACTTCGACGTTTTTCTCCAACATTCATCCCCGCAAGAAATTTAAAATGACTAATAACTGCTCCCAACTTTTCAAAGTCATAGGTATTGATTAAACGCCTTTCATCTCCTATTCGCATATGCAACTCATAAACCTTTTCCTTGGGAATAAAATAGATATCCTGAGCTCCATCCGTTTTCGCGAGACTAATTAATTCTTGTGCTAATACTTGTACCATATTCCCTCCTCAGTTTATTATTCGAAGAAAATATAAAAAAAAGAACAACTTTATTAAAAAGTTGTTCCATCTTTTTTGATACGACAAGTTCTGTGAATTTCTAGACCTGTTTGTTTTTCATATCCAGGTCTAAATTTTTCATCTGGAATAATCTGACCATCTTCTAATAAGGCGAGAGAGTGATATTGCTGCAGATACTCATCGCATTCATCACACCAACGCTTATCCTCTGGATTCCAAAATATGGTCATTAAGTCTCCTCGACTTTTATAAAGAGGAATTTTCTTTTCCAGTTCAAACCAGCAAGATTTGTAATACTTTAGTGCATCATAATACTTATCAAATTTCTTACTGGAAATCACATCTTCTTCCCAGCCCTCTATAAACCACCAAGGTTCATAATCTCCATACATTTCTATAACTCTATACATAGTTTTATTTCCTTTGTATCGTATATTATAGCGAATTTTTGAAAACAATTAAAGAAATTTGCTCGTTTTCAGAAGCCTCTTTGAAGTATTTTTCGTTCATTAGATACCTTTACAAAATACAGTTAAGGGAATAACTCAACTATAAAAAAACAATACATCTTTGCAAGAGATTATTCAAGATTATCTCTAGTATAAAAATTAAAAAGCAGTGACTAAGTCTAGTCACTGCTTTATTTTTACGCTTGATAACGTTTTTCCCCATCAAGATAAGTTGCTACTAACTCTAAATCTTTATCTAGAACAATGAAGTCCGCATCATAACCTTCACGAATTTGTCCACAAACATCATCAATATGAACTGACTTAGCAGCATTTAGACTAGCCATCATCACTGCTTCATAAGGACTAGCAATTCCCCAGTTGACGACATTTTTCAAACCATCTTTGAGTTTAAGGATAGACCCCGCTAGGTTACCCGTAGATTTAAGACGAGCAGTACCATTAGCTACTACTACAGGAAATTCACCAAGCATGTAATCACCATCTTGAAGTCCACCTGCTGTCATACAGTCTGTAATCAGAGCGATATTTTCAACTCCTTTTTGCTTAAGAAGAATATCACATGCTTTTGGATCTACATGATGACCGTCACAAATCAACTCTGCATAAGTATGGGGTAATTCATACATAGCGCCAACCATCCCAAGTTCACGGTGAGTCAATCCACGCATACCATTGTATGCATGTACCCAGACACTAGCACCAGCGTCAACAGCCTTTTTAGCTTCATCAAATGTCGCATTTGAATGACCAAGAGCAACCGTCACTCCTTCGCCAGTAATGGTACGAACAAAGTCTTCTACACCTTCACGTTCAGGAGCAAGCGCAATTTTATTAAGGAGACCATTAGATGCTTTTTGCCAAGCACGAAATTCATCCATACGAGGGTCTTTCATATAAGCTGGATTCTGAGCTCCTTTATATTTCTCAGTAAAATAGGGACCTTCAAAATAGATACCACGAATCTTAGCACCAGTTGCTTCCTGATATCGAGCCCCGATATTCTCAGTTACCGCAAGGAGTTGGTCATAAGATGAAGTTAAAGTAGTTGGTAAGAAACTTGTAACACCAGTACTAAGGAGTCCCTCACTCATAGTATGAAGAGTTCCTTCGATATTATTATCCATAACATCCACACCACCGAAACCATGAATATGAGTATCAACAAGACCAGGAGCAATGCTATAACCACTATAGTCAACTACTTCAGCACCTTCAGGTACCTCTTCTACATGTTTTCCAAACTTACCATCTACAAGCTCCAAATAACCTCCACGACGAACACCATGTGGATAGAAAAATTGATCCGCTTTAATATATTTAGGCATAATGTATACCTCCTCTAATATTTCATATACTATTTATTATGTCAATTACATTATAAACCTTTCTCTAAAATTTGTAAATGGTATAGACCTATTATAGTTTAAAAATTCAAGAAATAAATTAAGATTTAGTAAAAATAAAGTAAAAATAATTTTATCAAATAAAAATTAGTATTCAGAATAAATAATAGTAATTTTTGGTAACTCTGAGAAAAAAATTAGAAGAAAAAATAAAAAGACAAGGTCAGAAAAACTTGTCTTTAATACTATACCGGCGGCCGGGGTCGAACCGGCACGTCCTTGCGGACACTGG
>NZ_JUOS01000094.1 GCF_001075875.1 Streptococcus oralis | reverse complement strand
TTCAGTTGAATGGTGTGAATTTTACCCTAAAAATACACAAATTGAGCTAGATTTTACCAAAAAGTTCACACCATTGGTTCAATTATTTTTTGTTACGTACGTTTTTATTAGATGATAGACTTCCTAATTTATTTCTTATAGCATTTGAGCAAACCTCCGTTAAAGGTTCTCCTATTGCCTCCTTGTAATTAAATCCTAATAGTTGCATAGTCTTTAAAGTATCCTTATTAAGTAGAGCAACCAATTGTTTCATTGAATCTTCTTTCCCATCTTCAACATTAGTAAATGAAGATAGAAGAGAAATAACCCGTTCTAAAGTGTTGTGCAAATACTCAATATCTTTATCATCAATATGTACTTTTTCATATTCTTCTTTATATGCCTGAGCAATTCTGATTGCCTGTTCTCGTTCCGAAAGTAACTCATTTACAATTTCATCATAAGTATTTCGTAATTTATCGGCGTTACGTTCTTCCTTTAATGATTGAATTTTACTATTCACTAGTGTTGTTGTTCCCTTAAATGTTAGAGTTCCCAATTCAACCCTGCTTTTACTAAAGCTTCTGTAATATATGGCTCCATGCTATACCTCTGTTATTTCTTTTCATAATAAAACTATTTTATCATAAATCTACATTAAACATAATATATCTTATAGTCTCTATCCCTTTAGGTAAAAATACCGATTTTATGGTATAATAAAGGTAACATTATATAAGGAGATGTGACATGACTCTTGATGTAAATAAAGAAGAATTAACAATTTTAGGGATTCCTTTTGATAATTTTTCAGATTTCGATACCGTCTGGTATGCTATTGGATCATCAATGATTGAAAATTATGAACCTACTGTTCAAGATGTGATTGATTTAAAAACTTATGTTGTCAATAGACGAAAGGAATTGAATATTGGTTAAAAATCAATACGAAGGCTATAAGTACATTGACCCTAATCACCAATATACCTATCCAAATTCCACAGTCTTAATCAATAAACAAAATGTTACAAATATTGAAGAAGCCTACCGAAATGAACACTTATTCGTTACTAAAAGACTTGCAGACTTGCGCTTGAAAGCCATTAAAGTCTATTCAATGAGTAATATTTTAGCCATTCATAACTATTTGTTTCAAGATGTTTATGCCTGGTCAGGACAATATCGCAAGGTGAATATCTCTAAAAGTGGTAATCCTTTTATGTCGATACAGTCGTTTAATGCTGCAGAAACCTATATAAATCATCTCATTCACTCCTATTATCAAACTGCCAACTCAAAAGATGAGATCATTAAACATTTAGCAAAAATTCTTGATAATCTTAATTATTTCCATCCCTTTCGAGAAGGTAATGGACGAACTCAACGAGAAGTTATTCGTTCCTTAGCATTATCAAAAGGGTATTCTGCACAAATACGAGTGGAACAAGATGATGAAGTTTACAACCTTTATATGGACGGAACTGTCTATGGAGACTTAGGGAAGTTAGAAGAATTATTTGGTAAAATATTAAAAGAAATATAGGTTTAATACTTGACAATTACAGAAGTTAAATAAGGTTTCATTACATTTCAGTACATGCTGAAAACCTTGATTTCATGCGATTTTTGAAATATTGAAATTCATTACAAATCATTTGAAATCAGTTCTATGGCAACCTTTTTGGCAACCTTTTTTGAAATAAAAAAGAAAGTCAACAATCGAAGAATGTAAAGTCCTAAGAATTTTCTAGGACTTTTTTCATTCCTAAAAATTGTTGGAATAGCGCAGTCTTTTCAATAAATTTTAGGAATCCAAAAAAATCTTCCTACAATAAGTAAGAAGATTTTTTATTTTTTTACTTTCTTAAGTTCTTTTTGGTATACCCTAATCCTAAACCTGCTAGTAACCCCAAACCTAATAAGCCTAGCATCGATCCCTTAGTTCCTGTATTTGGAAGTTGTTTCTTAGATTCTTCTTTGGTATTTGTAGCTTTTGCAGGAGCTTGATATGTTTTATCGTCTTTAGTTCCCACTGTAGCAACTACTGCTTTATCCTTAGCCTTCGCATCCACAACATCAACTACCTTACCATCGGCATCAAGGACAGGCTTAACTTCTCCACCTGACTGCACAATAGCATCTGTCTTGTCTTTCAAAGCCTGCAAGCGTTGTTGTTCAGCAAGGTATGCGTCATGGTCGGCTTTGAGTTGCTTGAAGTTCTCATACCCACGAGCCTTAGCTTCTGCGATACCCTCAAGACGAGCCAACTCTTCCTTAGCCGTTTCCAACTCAGCACGGAGTACACCAAGCTTAGCATTAGCGTCAGTAAGCTCTTTATCCAAAGCCTTAAGGACTTCCTCACGCTTAGTAAGAGCAAGTTCAAGAACTGTATGAGTGTCAGTAGCCTCTTTAGACGCTTCACGTTTACGAGCAAGGTCTTGACCAGCTGACTTACGAGCCAATACTGCTACATCATGAGCTTTAGTAAGTACTTCCAACTCACCCTTAGCAGTAGCAAGAGCCTTATCTGCATCTGATTGTTCTTCCTTAGCAGTCTCAAGAGCTGACTTAGCATCAGTAAGAGCCTTAGCTTTGTCAGTAGCGTTTGATTTAGCTAGAGCAAGCGATTCCTTAGCAGTTTGCAAAGCTTGAGTGTCCTGCGCTAGTTTATCTTTAGCATCAGCAAGAGCCTTTTCAAGTGACGGAACATCAATCTTGTTACCTACCAAATCAGAGAGCTGTTTACGAGCATTAGCAAGAGCTGTTTCTGCATTAGTGTAATCAGTTTGAGCTGATTGAACTGCTGATTTAGCTTCTTCAGATGCTTTAACTGCGTCGTCGTATGCTTTTTGAGCAGTTTCAACTGCCTTAGCGTCTACCTTCTGGGTAGTTGTAGTTACCTCTTTAGTAGGAGAGAGAGTGAAACTAGTCTCATATTTTACCCCAAGCTGACTATAACCAAAACCTAGACCTACACCAAGATTGGTTTTATCGGTATCACGGAAACCTAGAAGTGACAAAGCACCACTATATAGATCTTCGCTAGAACTTGTACTTGTTGCAGACATAACTGTCTGAACAATACCCTCATAAACAACTTGCTTGATTTGAGCCATAGTTGAAAGAGTACCTTTGCCTGCGTAATCTGGGATATTCTCTGCTCGAATACCTAGTGCATCCAAGTCAAAGTTAGCTGATTCTTTACCCATAGCTAACTTCTCAGCTAGAGTTTTTGTATAGTTTGGACTTGTCTTACCGTCTGTCACCTTTTCAAAAGGATTTGCATAATGGTTAAACTGAGTTGCCAATTCAACAGAACTTTCACTAACCTTAAGAGGTGCAGTGCCAACCTTAGCACGCAAATCGTTAATGATAGATGCTGCATACAAACTCAATTTAGTTGCTTGCTCTTTTGTTAGGTGTTGGAAATCAACAATCTCTGTTTTATCTGTGTCTTCACTACCATAAGCAATATCTTTACCTTTATAGAAATACTTACCTGTAAAGTTATACCCACCTAGAGTATTGGCACTTACACCTGTCTTCTCGTCAGTATAAGGCTTATTGATTGCCTTCATAACATCAAGAACATTGCCTGTACCATTAGCTAGGGCTTTAATTGCCTGAATATACTCATCAGACAAGGCTGGAGAGTAAGTTGCCTTAGGAACATCGTACATTGTTTCAGAAGTTGTAGTTGTTTCAGTGACACCTTGTTTAGCTACGTCAAGAGCTGATTTAGCTGAGTTAACTGCACCGTCTTTGTTAGATTGGTCAGCCTTAGCATTAGCAAGGGCTGTAGTAGCTTGAGAAAGTTTAGTTTCAGCTTGAGATACCCCAGTTTGGGCGTCTTTGATAGCTTGTTCTTTGTCGGCTTGAGCTTTTTTACCATTATCAAGGCTAGTCTGAGCAGTTTCTACGGCTTGAGTGTCTTCACTAACTTGGTTAGTAAGCGTAGCTACCTCCTTTTCAAGGGGAGCAACATCAGTAGTAGATGAAAGAGAATCTACTTTTTTCTGAGCGTCAGCTACCTTATTAGCCGTAGCAGTTGCAGTTTTCTCAGCATTAGATACTACCTTAGTTTGGTCAGCAACCTTTTCGGCAGTTGCAGATACAGACTTATCAGCGTCAGCTACAGTCTTTTCAGCAGTCGCAAGTTCGCTGGCTTTCTTTTCAGCGTCAGCCTTAGCCTCAGCAACCTTTTCAGGTGTAACAGACTTAGCTTCTTCTACTTTCTTAGTAGTTTCAGCGATAGTCTTTTCAGTTGTGGCAATGTTTGCTTCAGTAGATGCAACAACTTCTTTTTGCTTAGCTACATCCTGATTAGCTTTATCTGATTCAGCCTTAGCCGTATCCACGTCCGATTGACTTGGAACTTTAGCAACTACCTCGTCCTTAGCAACTACCTTAGTTGCTGGCTCATTAACGGCAACTTCAGTTTCGTTAGCTGATACCGTAGTAGATACCCCAAAAGTTGTAAGTGCTAAAGTAGAAACGACAGCGCCTGTGCGCAATTTCTTGATGGTGCCGTGACCTTGTGTGTTTGATTCCATCATATAAACTCCTTTATGTCTTAAAAGACTGTTTTATGAATAATATTATACCACATTTTACAGTCTTTCAAATATTATTTTTGTTATAATTTCAGTCTTTTGATAACGATTTATTCAATGAGATAAACTTGTATGATAGTTATGAGGTACTATCATGACTGAAAAAATAAATTTAAGAGAATTTGTTGCAAAACAAATCAGACATCTAAGACTGAAAAGCGGGATGACGCAGGAATATCTAGCAGAAAAAGCTGATCTGGGATTCAACTATATTTATAGGTTAGAAAATAAACAATTAAACGTTAAGCTGGAGACCATTGAAAAAATCATACAAGCGCTTGAAGTTGATATGAATACTTTTTTTAATATTGAAAATCAAAATCAAAGCGGAGAATTTTCACAACTCATTGAAGATATTAGAAACCTACCAACAGAAAAAAGAGAACCTACTATAAAAGCTCTCCGAGATCTATTAAAACAAATAAATTAAGCCAAGTATTTTTGAACTTGGCTTTTTATTTTGTTAAATTCCCTCGACATTTAAAAAAGAACTCATATAAACTACTACAAATAAAACGACTAGCTAATAGCGGAGTGAACAATAATTCTAGTTCCTTTTGTAGTTTTTTAGTTTCAAATTTTAATTCATTAAGATTCATTTTTGTTGAAAAATCTAAAAAATTATTTCTACCTTTATCTTTAGTGATTTCCCTTGGTTGTAAAGGTCCCGAATCTGTAACTGCTATACGTAGTTTAGCAAGTAAAAACATAATTTGCCAAATATTGGTTTGTTCTTCACTACTATTTTTAGAATCAATTAAACTAGCAGTCAATTTTTCTAATATATTTAAAAAGTTATCCTTATTCAGATATTGTTCAAGGGTTGAATAATCAATATTAAAATCGATTTCATCCTGTGAATACATAATAAATTTTAGCAAAAAAGACTTCATATCGTCTAATTGCTCACTAGACAACTCAAATATACTATATCTAGTATTTTTGCCTTTTATTTCTTTGTATTTATTAACAAAAACTAGACAACTACGAATTAAATCTTGATCTTGCTGAGTCAAATATAGTTCACTCAATTCCGATTGTTTATCTTCAAAAAAAGCTTCTACTGTCCCCTCTAACATATCAGTTATAGTTTCTGACTCAACTTTAATATTTTGAAAAAGTAAAGAAATTACAAATTTTGTAGTTCCCTTAACTGAAAAAGCTTTCCAATCCGTTTTTTTACTCTCGCCACAGTAATCTTCTATAAAACCTCTTTTATTAGAGTTTAAAAAGTTCCTAGGTATAAATGCTTCTCTTATATCTCTTAACAACTCATAACTTTTCCAATAGTAAATATATTGTTTTAAAATCTCAATATCATGTACTATAATTCTTAGTTCATTTTGGAATGCTTTGTTTTCTTCATATAATTCTATTAAAACCTCAAAACATGAAATATTATTTTGCATATCAATTCCCCTCCCCAACACACTACTATAAATTAATTATACCAAAAAAGCTATTGGGATAAGGGGAAAATACAAAACATTGGGATTTTTTAAACATGTATAATAGCAACATAATCAAAAAAAGATCGTTGTTTGTAATAAATTTAATTCTAGAATGTTATTATCAATGTTTCTGAAATAAGTTCCATACAGCGATATAAAACTTGCAATAAAGAGGTTAAAAGAATGGATTTACAAAGATTTAAAGAAATAGGTTGTAACCCTAAAGTTATTACCGCGAAAATAAAAAATGAAGATTTTGATTATCTTGCAAAAATAACTTGTATCTGGTTCACTTTTCAATACTATAGTAAGTCTTATACAAGGAAGCCACCAAAAAACTATGCATTCTATGATGTATTAATGCAGTATGATAATTCTGAGGAATTTAGAAGATATCGTACTGATCTTGGAATACCTGAAAATGAATATGGTTATCCAACTATCAGTAGCCGAACCCTACAAAGAATTTTTTCTCTACAGACAATTAATAAAGAATTTGTTCTTCAAATTTTTACAAATAACCATTTCCAAAGAATATATATAGAAGCTTATGATTATTTCTTTTGGGATAATAGTTGTGAATTAGTAAAACCCTATAATAGATTTCTCAAAAATCTTATGAAATTGGCGAGTTTTTCAAACTAAATAAAATATAAAATGATTATAAAAGGGGGTGATTCCAATGTAAAATAACCTAACACTCTGTTACTTAGTGATTATTATTGCTGAACAAGTCCCACACAGCAATAGTATTTAAAGATTGTGGCGAAAGGAATAAAAGAATGATTTTTTGTGAAGAGGTTGTTGTAACTGTAACGTTATTAGGTTTGAGTCAAGAGCTAGACTTTGAAACGAAGCAGGCAACTGGAAACGTAAAACTGGACGTTGGTTTTCGAAATGAGGCTGGAAAATATATTACTAGAATCATAAAAGTTAACAACTCGACAGTTTCAGAATACACTTCGTATCTAGATGAAAAAATCAATCTGAGATTACAAAATGTAACATTCTCAGCTTATCTATCTAATAATAGAGCAGCGTTATCTATTAAAGCTGAGAAAGCAACGGTAGAGGAATAAGTATGATTCTAAAAAGAGCTAGAGCACCAACTTCTTAATTTGCTTCGTGCTGACAAAAAAATATTTACAAAGGAGAGTTTACAAAAATGAAAACAATTTTTGAAGAAGCAATCAGACAAAATCCTTCGATTACTTTTGATAGATGTGTCAAAGAGTGTGAAAAGTTGCTAGGAATACTGGGGAGCGATCAACTAGTTAACTTAAGTCTAGAAGATCGTTTGAATCTAGTGAGTAAGTTTGAATATATATCTTATGAGAGCAGAGGATATCTATACTTACAAGCACTTGTTCCTAGTTATGCTGTAAAAAAAGACTCTCTGCTATTAAAAAACAGAGAAAATCCTTTTATCACAACAGCTCAACAACAGCATGCTCAAAAACTATATGATATGGTTTCTTATAAGACGAATAGCTACCCATATGGGATGATAATTTACTACGATTTTGAAGCGTGGACGGATGATAAGTTACGTTTGAATATTACGTTAGAGTATAACGATGCGTTTAACAGGAGATAAACTTTAATGATATACATGTTACAGTTAGTACTCTACTTAATATCCATCTTTTCAATACTATACTTAGGGTTTGTATTTGTTAATATGATTATTCTTATCTATACATTGCCTAGCGAAGAGCTACTTCCGAAAGCTATCAAAAACACAAACTTACAAATTCAACATTTGTTAAAGTTATTTATTGACTCTCAAGAAGAACAAAACTATTATTCAGATTTTCATGCTGAGCTTATACATCAAGCTTCAAAGCTCAGCATATATCTGAACACAATTCATTTTCCAAATGGGATACAACGAGAGGGGCAAGATTTCTATCTCTGGTTATCAAAAATGCCGGTTCAACAAGACTTTGATGATTGGAAAATTCAGCTACGTCAAACGGTACGTAGTTACAATGATAACCTTGATGTTATATTTAACATGGTAGAGGAAGAACCTTATTTAAAACTCAAAATTAATCTGATCACTAAGGAAGATTTAAATCGTCTTAAACATAGTCAGGCTAAACCCCTCTACAGTGACGAAGGAGAAATTTGATGACACTTAAATTGAATGTACTGAGAAAAGAAAGCAGCAACGAACCTATTGAATGGAACTGCAACCGCTTTCCACATCTCCTCATTTCAGCACCCACAAATAGCGGGAAATCTTACTTCATTAAATATATATTAAGTATATTAACAATTCATTCAGATGATGCTTCTATCATGATACTTGATTACAAACAAGGGATAGACTATTGGCAGTGGAGACAATTTGATAATGTGTATCTTGGTGATTCCGTTTACAATGGTTTTCGGCAAGCTTATAGTATCTTTGAAAACCGCAGAACCAATCCTGAAAGTCAGTACCCTCCCTTCTTTTTGGTATTTGAAGAATATCAGAGCACAGTGGAAAGTATTTCCAAAAAAGCCGATAAAGAGGAGTTCTTACAAAAGGTAGGAAATTTATTACGCCTATCGAGACAGGTCAATTTTCATTTTTTGTGTGTTTGTCAACGTATAGACGCTATTTTATACCCTTCTGGTGGTCGCGAGAACTTCTCTACTAAAGTCTCCATAGGGCGATTAAGTCCTCAAGCCAAACAGATGCTATTCCCCGATGATGAGGTTAATCGGAACAAAGGACAGGGAGAGGTTAACATTCAATTTGATGGTCAACCCGTTATTGAAGCTAGAACTTATACTATCAGAGATATGGATAAGGCGGAGCGATTAATTACTGACTTACTTAGTCGAGGACTTCCGCTAACTGATGAGGCTGTTGCCCGTAGCCCTTAGGCGGAGGTTTGGCTTACAGCCTCGCCAGCTTTAGCTGGCTAAGTCGGGCTAGTATTACCCCGACTTCATGACAATATGACATTACCTACTAAACACTGATATATCAATAAGTTTCAGCATTATAATTGTCACAACTTATATATGACAAAGGAGAAAAATCATGACAAAAGCAAATAATATTTCATCAGATTATCGTGCTAATAGCTTCTGTTGCGTGTTAAATAACGTTGACAAATTATTTGATAAAAAATCGGATTTTTTTGACAACGACAAGTTCAAGCCAAAAACAACAAAACGAATTCAGGAGTTCCGTAAACTTCTTCCAGATACTGATGTTCCTCTTAGTCCTGAAGAAATCGTTGATTTCTTAATGGAACGATGGATTGCTCGCAACGAAAATGTTGTTTGTGCTGTCAATTATGAAATTGGTGAAAATGGCACACACCATTGCCACATGATACTAGAAGATAAAAAAGCCTTTCGATTTTCTGCCTTACAGAAACTTTACCCTACAATTCATGCCGAACTGACACGAGGCACCAAGGAAGAAGTTATCACTTATCTTGAAAAATCTGGTAAGCATGAGGAAAAAGCCCATACGATAGTAGTCCCCATGAAAGTGCACGGAGAATTGAGGGCTGGAAACCAAGGATTTAGGTCAGAACTGCATTTTATTCAAAATCAGATTGAGAATGGTGCAACCCCTGAGGAGATTATGCGAGGTAATCTGGAATTTCGTAAATACTCTAAGATGATTCGTGAGCATTTCTTTCAGCACAGATTATCTCAGACTCCTGATACCAAAGAATTGAAGGTTGTTTGGCATGTTGGTGATAGTGGCTCTGGGAAGTCTCATACACAAGTTCAACTAAAACAAATTTATGGTCGAGAAAATATCTATGTGTGGACCGACCATAATAATGGTGGTTTAGACCTGTATTGTGCTGAACCTATTCTCTTTCTGGATGAATTCAAAGGAATGGCATACAAAGAGTTCTTAAAGGTAACAGATGTTTATCCAGCTCAACTCCATGCCCGCTACACTAATACTGTAGCATTATGGAATGAAATACACATCACATCAATTTTCACTCCAAAACAAGCTTATGACTTAATGGTATCAGAGGGTCAACGAGAAGTTGATAGCTATAAACAGTTACAACGGAGACTTACTGAGGTTATCTTTCATTTTAAAACTAAAGAAAATGATGGTAGCTTCAAGTATAAAACCATTACATTTACACCTGAAGAGTTCGATAGATACAGCAGGGAACAAATTGAAAAATTTGCATACCTATTCGATAAGTTTAATCCAAGTGTATTAAACTATGACTTCGAAAAGGATGCATTTCACAGTTCTATGAACCCAAGCAATAATCGAAAAAAAATGCTACCACTTCCAAACCATCCAAATCAGAAAGTAATAGCAAATAAGTATTATGAGATAAGCTACGGCTAATCTCTACTACTATTATGCCACATTTCAATTATTGTTGCAAAGAAAGAGAGAATAGTATGTCACAAGATTATCTTGAATTGAAGCAAATAGAATTCCTGCTTCACACTATCATTGAAATGCTAAAGAATTTGAACAGCGAAAAAAGAAGTTCATGCATCTACACACAAAAAGAGATTTTAGATCTGCTCAGTATTTCCCCTAACACATTAAAGTCATGGGAAAATAGAGGTCTAAAACGTTTAGAACCACCTATTGAGGGTACTAGAACCGTTTACTATCATATTGATACTATTTTAGAGTTTTTAAGCCACAACTAAAAGTGAAATGTGCTAGAATAGAAGTATCAAAAAAGAAAGAAAGTGAGATACTATCTATTTTAGCTTTTTTCAATTCTTCGATTGATTGAGGAAAGCGACTATGAATATAGAAAAAATCATACATAAAGGCAAAACCGTCCTCAAGAAAGTAAAGGACAATGGCGAGATTAGTTATTCAGTAAAGAGCGTCTATCTAGGCTTAGATATAAAGACTGGAAAACCTGTAAAAACGACTGTAACAGCTAAAAACCTACGATCCTTAGATCGTAAAATTATTCAAGCTAAAATTGATTGGGAAGAAAATGGTTCAACAAGGAAAGAAACTTTTAGCATTGCTACCTTGTCAGATCTAGCTGAAATGTGGTTTTTAAACTACGAAACTTGGGTCAGCTCAGATAACACTCTAAACCGAGTGAGGAACTATCTAGACACCTATATACTACCACGATTCGGAGAGTATCAGCCTGAAAAAATTACCTCGTCAGATATACAGACTTGGATCAACCAATTAGCAAAAAAATCTAAAGAATCTGTGGATGCAGGTATAAAGAGAGCTGAAAAGGGTTCAGCTAAAGATTTTGGAGCTATTGCCCATAAATTAAGTGATATTTTTGATTTTGGAATAACACATTTTGAACTTAAATTTAACCCCGCTCAGTCTATCAAAATCCCGCCAAAGCCGAAAAGTAACAAAAAACGTATCATGGTCCTTCATGATGAGGATCTATCTACTTGGTTAAGCATCGTTGATAGTCTGCCTAATACTAGGGCTAATCGCCGATTTAAAGTTATTTGCGATAGTTTACTTGCTTCAGGTATGAGAATCAATGAACTATTAGCATTGACTATCTATGACCTTGATTTTGACAATTCCGAAATACTAGTTAGTAAAACACTTGTTTGGAAAAATGCAAAACCAAAATTAGGTTTGAAAGGCGAAGTCGTTTGTAAAAACACACCAAAATCTGATTCAGGTAACAGACGAATAGCTGTTCCGTACCAAATCATTGAGGAGCTTCAAAATTTCCACGATGAGATGAATCTCTATTTCAAAAAAAATAATCTTTCAAAAAGTAAGTTAATCTTTCCTACTATTTATGGTAACTATATGTGCGACAGAAACGAACGTGCAACACTCAAAAAGCGACTGCGTGAAGCTAGTCTGCCAGATTATGGTTTTCACTTATTCCGCCACACTCACGCATCCATGATGTTGAATGCTGGAATGAATTGGAAAGAATTACAAGTTCGGATGGGACACAAATCAATCAAGACTACAATGGACATTTATGCTGAACTTGCTCCTAAGAATCAAACTCAGGCGGTCGATATCTATTTAAACAAAATAGCTGAGCTGACCTCTTAAGTCTGTGGCAACCTTTTTGGCAACCTTTGATAGTTTTATCAAAATCAACAACCCTTAAACGTTGATTTAATAAGGTTTCTAGCAACTAAAATAGATTTTAAGTATTCCTTACAGAGGTGAAGTAAGCATTCAATACGAATCAATACATAAGAAAAACGCTGATTTCAAGCGTTTTT
>NZ_JUOS01000093.1 GCF_001075875.1 Streptococcus oralis | reverse complement strand
AATAAATAAGTATCTAAAAAGCCTTATTTTAAAGGGCTTTTTTTAAGATTTTCCCACTATTTCTAATAGGGGGGTTACATTTGGCAAATACGCCAAGTCCACCCCTCCTCATTCCTTATGGGAGTTGGGTTTTCAATTTTTATGAAGTGTGTCACTTTCGTCAAAAAAGTGTGTCACTTTGTTAGAAAGAGGTGTTGCGATGAATGGACAAAATTAGTCCTTTTCATATTAAGAATTTCAGAAAACAAACAGGACTTAGTCAAAAAGCATTTGCACAAGCTGTTGATCTTCCTACACGAACCTACCGCTCTTATGAAACAGGCGAAAGAGGACTGACGATTGATAAGTTTAGAGAACTTAAAGAAAAACTTGGTTACTATCAAGATTGCGATAAAAACAGTCTTCGGGCTCAGATCGATTATCTACGATTGACCTTTCCGAGATTAAAGGATTTAGATGCTTTCTGTGAAAACTTCCTTCACTGTCACTTAAGCGAATTTACAGACCAAGAAACTCGTCTCATGAACTATACCCACTTATGGCAACGAGGGAACATCTGGATTTTTGATTTCTTTGATAAGTCTGTGACCAATGATTACCAAACTTGTCTCCAACTATCCGGTCAAGGATGCCGTGAGTTGGAATTGCTTCTAGAAGACAAGGGGATCACTTGGCAGATCTTTCTTCAAAACATTCTTTATTCCTATGAAGATGTTCGGGTGAAGCGACTCGATATCGCTCTAGATGAACTCTATAAGGGTTACGGTCACGAGGATGAACAAATTCAAATTCCCAAATTGATTGATAAACTCTATTCCAAAGAGATTGTTCTAGATACGATCAAGAAATGGAATATCACGGGTGGTGGATCTTTCACAGATAATGAAGACATGGAAGCGAATCACGGCTTGTCCATTTACTTTGGGAGCCGTCAAAGTCAACTCTACTTTAACTTTTATGAAAAGCGCTATGAAATAGCTCGAATGGAAAACATCTCCTTGGACGAATCCTTGGAGATTTTTGGTATCTGGAATCGCTATGAATTGCGTTTTTCAGATCAGAAAGCTCAAGGCATTGTGGAGGAATACATTAACGGTGTAGACCTCGGAGAAATCGCTAGAGGCATCATAAACAAAGAAATCCAAGTCTATGATGGTCTCACTCGATTTGGCGCCTATAAACCCGATGAAAAATGGCAACGGCTCTTTGGAGGTGTCGAACCCTTAAAACTCTCAACCAACCCACAGCCTTACAGTATTGAGCGAACGATTCGCTGGCTGACCTATCAAGTTGCGAACTCTCTTGCACTAGTCACTGAAGCAGACAAGATCCTCCAAACAGAATACATGAAAATGATTCAGAATAGCGGAGAGATCACTGATCGAGGAAAAGCCATGTTACGACTTCTCAAAGCCAATAAACACTATGAACACTAGAAAGGAAAAACTATATGGAATACAAAGTTCAAATCAATTCACTAGAAAACTTTAAAGCTTGGTCTGGTGGACTAACCACCTTGAACACTGTCCGTGAACGTGGTGGAGTAGATACTCTAACCGTCATTTGTGAAGATATCTTCTCTGGCGATACTCCAACAGAAGGACAAATCAATGACTGGCTCTGGTTTGATTCAGATTTTATCTACCAAGCTCTAGGCTACGATGATCTGCTTGAGGCTTCTTGAGATGTTAAAGAAGATTTATCAAGCAGACTTTCTGCTTCTTCCAGAACAAGAATTCTGGCATATGTACATTCTCTTACGAAAAGGCAAAGACTTCTACTATGAATGCGCTGGAAGATCTACCGAAAAACCACCAGATGCGAAAGGTTTCTATGACTATGAACATGCCTGTTTCACGCTAGATGGTCAAGTGTTGAGCGTAAATAAAAAAATGCGCCCCTCACTCATTACTTATATCCAAAAGACCATCAAAGACAATCAAGAAAAATTTAGAAAGGAAATTGAAATGGCCACTAAAACTATTTTTGAAAAGAAAGTCTCTCAAGTCACGAATGAACTGGGAGAATTACTTAAAAAGAAAGATCACAGAGAGGCTTGGACCAAGGCTGGAGAATTAAATAGTCTCCTAAAAAAAGAAGAAGCCAAAGACCTAAAGCCTGACCTAATCGAAAAACTCCAAGCTGAGCTACGAGGCTACTATTACATTAATGGCGAGATCGAAAAAGCCAATAAGCGCCTTTATGCAAAAGGATCAAAGCTCATTGAGCTTGCTGGTCTCTAAAGGAGGATCTATGGATAAAGCTAAACGCTACTTGCTTCAAGCGAAAGAATATCTTTCACACTTTAAAAAGGTGGAGAAAAAAGGAGGCCCACCAAAGCTAAAAGTCACCAATAAAAAGACCGTCAATATCGCAGTCATAGGAGGAATTTCTTTCCTCCTTTTTGTTGGTTTCTTGGGATCTATCCGTGCTATCACACTCTCAAATAAGGTAAGTACACTACAAGCCCAAGTAGAATCCACCCAAAAGCAACAGACACAGCCTATGGAGTCGAGTAGAAAATATGACTATAAACTCCAGTATTACTTGAATGACTACGTCTATGCCTATTTCACTCTTCCACAAGAAAGCGATAAACAAAAAGCTCAAGTTGACTACTTAAATAAATTTTACAATTTCATCCCTGAAGTAAAATCTCAAGGGCAAGTTCGAAATCCCAGCTCACTTGTCTATTCTCAGTTAGTGACTGTAGAAGGGAAAGTTGCGACCTATAAGGTTAAATACAAGGAAAGCATCCATCGGGATAACAACACAGAAGAAAAAGAAATTGTGACAGGTTTCAATATTCCTTTTGATGAAAAAGATGGAAAATATTACGTTTCTGGCCTTCCTTGGTTTTCTGCCATTGAATCCTCACAAGCTGGACACTTTAGCGAAGATGATAAGCTCCAACTCACTGCCAATGATCATTTTTCAGACAGCGAGCGAAAGAAAGTAGAGAAATTCCTCAAGGTCTTCTTTACCAACTACACCACAAGCCAAGATAATCTTAATCTGATTGCTAAGGATGTGGATATCATCGCAAATAGCACTTTCAAAACGATCGACTACACTTATCTCAAACAGGACGGTGATGATTTAATCGCTTATGTCCAAGCTACCTTTGAAGTTGGAGGGACCACTCACTCGGAAAACTTCACCTTTACTCTCTCAGAAAAAGAAAAGACCTACTATGTCTCAAAACTAGAACACACCATTCCACTAAATTATGCAAATGATAAAGAATAGGAGAACTCTATGAATACAAACAATCTACGAACCTTCCTTCAAGGTGATGGAATTTGGATCCTGACAGCTATTGCCGTGCTCTTAGCGATCAAGGCTTGGCGGAACAGCTCTTGGCTTCAACTCTTCTCTGTCGTTGGTTTCTATGCCGTTATTGTTTCAATTGCGAAAGGACAAGATATCCTAAAAGCAGTCGGCTGGTTCCTGCGACTCTTCGGTATTGAATCAGGACTCTAAGTATGAATGAAGAAAGACTTTATGATTACAGTAAGGGCCTAAATGCTCCTTATTGGATCCAAGAAATCAAGACAAAAAAGGGCACTCGACTATGGTACTTTGCGACACCCATGCAGTTGTCCTTTTTCATTGTTTTTATCATCGTCTTTGTGGCCATGTTACTCTTTGGAGGTTTTATCTTTGTGCCACTCGCAAAAATCACTCACTCAATTTCTCTCTTGCTCTATTGGTATCTCCCTTACAAATTGGCTAAGTTCTATACTGAATACGAGCCTCACGGTAAAAAGATGCACGTCTTTATTGGAGATTACCTAATTTACTTTTGGGACTTTAAGATCAATAAAAAAGCTATCTACCATGAAGATCGGATAGAGCCTGTAGAAGAAATTGTCTTTGAAAAAACAAATCTATAGAAAAGGAGGACCTATGAGTATTACTTTAACTTATCCTATAAGGGAAACACATGAAAATCTAGCTCTCAAAAAAGATCAAACAGTCGTTGCTTATTATCGTATTCCAAACACTCCCATCACAATTACAGATGATGAAAAAAAGGGCAAACATAAAATTACGGTTGCTCAAATGATGAAGAAGCTCCAGAAAAACAAGTTCTTTGAAATATCTCTGATCCCTAAAGACTATCTCTTAGAAGAGAAAATGAGAGACTTTTCAGATGCTCTAGCAGATGACAGTCGTGAACTAGGAGAAGAACTTCTTCTCTACACAGTGGATCGCCTAACAGATGAAATGGAAATCCCTTATCAGTTTGACTGGGTCGTAGGAGTGACTTTACGCAAACAAAATCATGGAGCTACAGTAAAAGACTTGGCCTATGAGAGCTTTAATGAGTTCACTGAAAAGATCGCAAAGGGTCTTGGCTATGAATATGAATTATGTCCCACCTGGTATGAAGACTATAAAAGTGATGAATTCACCATTTTCCAAGCCTTCTCAGTTCTTCGGGCAAAGCGTTTATCCAATGAAGAACTCTTTTATTACCAGCGGATGCAATACCTCCGCTATATTCCTCACTACAAGAAGGAGGTGCTCGCCAATCGTGCTCAATTCAATATCACAGACACCTTGATCAAAGTCTTAAAAGGTGGCTTTCTCAAGTTAGAAAGCCCCTATGGTTCATCTTTTGTGACGATTCTTCCTGTAGGTAAATTTCCTGTTCAATTCAACGGTTTTCATCTTGGCGAATTTATCCAACGTTTGAACTTCCCCGTTGAACTACGAATCAAGGCAGAATTCATTGATACCGGTAAGATCAAAGGTCGAATGGGACGATCGAATACACGTTACAGAAACATCATGGAAGAGGCAGAAAATACTGATACTGTTCAACAAGACGAGATCATCATGGGTTCCATCTCCCTAAAGGACTTAATGAAGAAAGTCGGAAACAAGGAAGATATCATCGAATATGGAGCCTATCTGATTGTTTCTGCTTCTAGTGTGAACCAACTACGACAAAGACGGCAAGTAGTTTTGAATTACTTTGATGATATGGGCGTTGAAATCAGTGAAGCCTCTCAAGACGGACCTTATCTCTTTCAAGCTCTGCTTTATGGAGAAAACCTCCAAAAGAAAACTCGCACCTGGACACATATGGTCACAGCTCGTGGATTTTCAGAACTCATGCCCTTCACCAATACCTCTTCTGGAAATCGTATCGGTTGGTATATCGGTCGAGTAGATAACTGGACAGGCCGTTGGGACAATATTGCAAAAGCTATTGATTCCTCAAAGAACATTGTCCTCTACAATGCGACAGTCGGAAATAAAGAAGATATCGCTGGAAAGATCACCAAGAACCCACACATCATTATTACGGGGGCAACAGGTCAAGGAAAATCCTTCCTTGCTCAGATCATCTTTTTAAGTGTGGCTTTACAGAATGTCAAAACACTTTATATCGACCCTAAACGTGAACTTAGAAATCACTACCAAGAAGTGATCAACTCACCTGAATTTGCACGTCTCTATCCTGAACGCAAGAAACAGATTGAGAACTTTAACTTTGTGACACTGGATAGCTCACTACCATCAAACCACGGAGTCTTAGATCCTATTGTTGTTCTAGATAAAGAACAAGCTGTAGAAGTCGCAAAAAACATGCTTGAGTTTCTACTACAAGCTGTAGATGATGTCACGATGGATCAAAAAACAGCTATCACAGAAGCTATTAATGCGATTGTAGAAAAACGAGTCGCTGGTGAGAAAGTCGGATTTAAACATGTCCTAAAAGTTCTGAGAGACTCTACTTCCTCTGAAATTGCTTCGGTTGGTCGTTATCTGACCTCAATTGTCACAAACTCTATCTTGGAACTAGCCTTTTCAGATGGAACCACTCAAGGACTTAACTATGAATCACGAGTGACCATTCTAGAGGTCAATAACCTCAAACTACCAAAGGACGATTCCACAAAAATTTCAGATCATGAACGCAACTCTATCGCCCTCATGTTTGCGCTTGGTGCCTTCTGTACCCACTTTGGAGAACGAAATGAAAATGAAGATACCATTGAGTTCTTTGATGAAGCATGGATTCTTATGAAGTCCGCAGAAGGAAAAGCCGTTATCAAAAATATGCGTCGGATTGGACGCTCCAAAAATAATACCTTGGCACTGATTACTCAATCTGTACATGATGCAGAAAATGATGATGACACAACTGGATTTGGGACCATCTTTGCCTTTTATGAAAAGTCTGAACGGGAAGATATCCTAAAACACGTCAATCTCGAAGCCACTGAAAGCAATCTCGAATGGATTGACAATATGATCTCTGGTCAATGCCTGTACTATGACGTGTATGGTAATCTCAATATGATCTCTGTACACAACATCTTTGAAGATATTGATATGCTTCTAAAACCAATGAAAGCTACGGTATCATCAAGCCTTGAAAATAAATACGCTAGTTAGGAGGTGAACCCATGCAAGAAGCTTTTGACAAACTAAGAGGAGTTGATATCTTCTCTCTCAAATCCTATATGGAGCCTACTGGGTTCGCTTCCTTTAATGGGGCTTGGGTTCTGATTAATGAGCTTTTCGTCAACTTCTTCTTTTTCATTCTAAACGCAGTGGTGGGCTTCTTTTCTTTGCTGATACGAATTCTTGAAAAAATTGATCTCTACTCTAGCTATAAAAACTATGTATTTAATGGAGCAATGAATATCTGGAAAGGATTTATCGGTTCAAATGGAAGTGGAGTTGCCAAGCAATCACTCGTTTCAATGTTGCTTCTGATTTTAGCTTTCTACCTTTTTTATCAATATTTCTTTTCGAAAGGATCCTTTTCAAGAACACTCCTTCATGTTTTTCTAGTTCTCATCCTTGGCTTTGGTTACTTTGGAACAGTTGCAGGGACTTCTGGTGGTCTTTATCTGCTTGATACAATCAATAATGTCTCTAAAGAGGTCACTAAAAATATCACTCATATTAAAGTAGAATATGGAAAAAATAAGACGATCAAAATCGGTGATTCTATGGCAGATAGCTATATAGCAGAAACATCTTATAAAGCCTATGTCTTTGTTAATACTGGACAAGAAAATGGAAAATATAAGAACAGTCAAAATGGGAAGGAAGAGGCATTTGATGATAGTAAGGTACTAGGAACAGGAGATAAAAATGGAAACTTTAAAGCGGTTAAATCGAAAGACCGCTCCAAATATCTAGATGAACTAGGAAATGGAGCTAATGACGATGGCGAAAAGAACCGTTGGGTTTCGGCAATGCCTGATTTCATCTTTACTCGTATGTTTTATGTCATATTTAAAATTTTTGACGCTTTTGTATTAGCGATACCTGTTATCTTGATTCAAATGTTAAATGTCATTGCTCAGACACTCGTCCTGATGATGATCCTGCTCTTCCCAATTGTGCTATTGATGTCCTTTGTGCCCAGAATGCAAGATTTGATTTTTGGAGTTCTAAAAGTCATGTTTGGTGGGTTACTTTTCCCAGCTATCACAAGTCTATTAACTCTATTAGTCTTCTATATTGAAAAAATGATCGAAAACATTATCATTACAGGCTTTGATGGCATTCTTAAAACACTCCCATCCTTGATTATCTTTGGCCTTGTCTTTAAACTACTCATTTCAGTTGTCTCAAAAGGACTCGTATATTTCTTTCTATGGAAATACAAAGCTGAATTGCTCCAATTCATTCTTGGATCCAAAGCTCGAATGGTGGCAAGTGATATTGGAAACAAAGTTGAAAGTGGGATCACAAAAACTCGAGAAGTGGCTTCACAAGTACCATCACGAAGTCTTTCATCTGCTCAACACCTTGGGAACTTTGCCTTGGCAGGTGCTGGTTTCGGAGCTGGAATGATGATGAATGCCAAAAGTCACTTCCAAAATGTTGGTTCTTTCTTTACCAATAAGGAATCAGAGCACCAACCTGATGAAGTGCTCCCAACAGAAACACTTGAGACTCCAGTAAGTCCAGATGCCCCAGAACCAAGCATTCCGAAAACAAAGGCAACACTTGAGGGGATTAAACCAATTGAAGAAAAAACACCAACTCCTTCAATGGAATCCCCAATCACAGTGGAGCCAACACCAAGTTCAAGCGAGGAATTCCAAACTCTTAAAGAAGAATGGATTTCTCCATTTAAACAACTCCGCATTAATAGTATTGAGCGCAAATTAGAGGAATATAAAGACCCTCAAGCCATGTATAAAGCTCAAGGATCGAATGCTTTCACTCGTGCTTACAGAAAAACCATGACACGAGATGATAAATTGAGAGCCAATATTGAACGAAGAGACCGATTAACAGAACGCTTAAAACAACTCAGAGGAGAATGATATGAATACCAAAATACGCTCAAGAACTTCTTTTCCAAGAGTTCTTGAAGAAACTCTTTATCAGGCCTACCAAGAAGGAAAACGCTCAGTCGATTTCCTTCTTTTATTTCCAGTCACAGAACAAGAAAGAGACCAAATCATCCTACAAACTAAGTCCTATTCAGTCGTTCTAGATGCTAAATGGCGTTTTGGGACTGTCCTGTTCACTGCTTATATAAGACATTAACTAGAAAGGAGATTCGATGAAAAAACTAAAATGGTTTCTATTAGCTGGTCTCATTCCTCTCTTTCTACCGGTCCTCATTATCATTATCCTTATGGGAGCTGTCGGAGGTGGTGGAACGAATGGCTCACCCCAATCCCAAAATGGAGTGACTTATGCGGATCACTGGTCAGATGGAGATCCCTATACTCACAACCTACTGGTTCATCGCTTCGGTATTACAGCAGAGCAATTAGACGGCTTTTTAGATACGTTAGGAATCTCCTATGATAAGAACCGAATTAATGGGAAAAAACTCCTCGAATGGGAAGCTAAATCTAATCTTGATGTCCGTGGAATCGTTGCGATCGCACTGAATGAAAGCTCCCTTGGAACTGCTGGAGTAGCCACTAATCCTGGAGCCAATATGTTTGGTTTTGGAGCCTATGACTCCAATCCAGAATATGCCAATAACTTTAATGATGAGATTGCTGTTGTTGGACTAACCCAACAAACCATCATTGGAAATAAGAACCAAACCTTCAAAATTCAAGATGACAAAGCTAAAAAGTTTGCGAATGGAACACTCAATCCAGCAACTGATGGTGGGGTCTATTTCACAGATACCACCGGATCAGGAAAAAGACGTGCAGAAACCATGCAAAAACTGGATGCCTTCATCGATGAACATGGAGGAACACCAAAAGCTCCTGAACAAACTACAGGAAAAACTAGAGATGGTGGAGGAGTAACTTCAAATGATATACCTGTAGGTTATAGTTTGACAACAGCTATTGATACCACAGGATATATCACTAGTACCTATCCTTGGGGACAATGTACCTGGTATGTCTTCAACCGTGGAAAACAAGTCGGAATTAACTTTGATCCATTTATGGGAAATGGTGGACAATGGATGAATAAGCCAGGTTTCACAACAACCCATACACCAACAGAACACTCTGCACTATCATTTAGCCCTGGACAAGCTGGAGCTGATCCAATATACGGACACATTTCATTTGTGGAACAGGTCAAATCAGATGGTTCAATTCTCGTATCAGAGTGTAATGTAAAAGGGTTAGGGGTCATTAGTTACCGCACATTTGATGCAGAAACTGCCAAACAATTTACCTATGTTATTGGACATTAGAAAGGATAATTATATGGATACACTACAACAAGTTAAACTAGATAAAATTGAAAATCTTCTTCAAGTATTGGTGAACCTTCTTGACAAAAAAAGCAACTCCAATCACTTGGAAATTATAACTCAAAAAGAAGTTCTAAAAGAATTGAATATATCACCTAACACACTGAAGAGTTGGGAAAGAAAAGGACTAGCTCGTCTGGAACCACCTATTGAAGGAACGAGAACAGTCTACTATAAACGGCAAGACATCATTAAATTTCTATCAACTTAATAGTAAAGCAGGAATGCAACAAACAACTCAGGAATATGCTAAAATAAAATCATCTTAAAAGAAGGTGAGGGTCTTATTTTAGTCTTTTAAATATCCGAATTAAGAGGCAATATGAATAAAGAAACCATTCAACACAACAATAAAAAAGTTATAAAAACTACCAAGCAGAACGGTGAAATAAGCTATTCAATCAAAGGTGTTTATATCGGAACAGATATTAAGACTGGTAAGCGAATTACAAGAACAATCACTGCTAAAACATTAAAAGCTTTAGATAGAAAAATTGTTGAATCCAAAATTCAATTTGAAAAATCTGGGTCAACTATTAAAGAAACTATCCAAATTGGTAATTTTGAAAGTTTAGCTGAATTTTGGTTTAGCCATTTTAAAACTTGGGTATCTTCGCAAAACACAATAAACCGTGTTCGAGGGTACTTAGATACTTACATCATTCCACAATTTGGCAATTATAAACCTGAGCAGATCGAAGCATCAGATATTCAATTATGGCTAAATCGATTAGTAAAAAAAGCCAAACAAGCAATTGAATCTGGAAAAAAACGTGCCCCGAAAGGCAGTGCAAAAGATTTTGGTGCAATGGCACATAAAATGAGTGATATTTTTGATTTTGGAATAACAAATTGCGGTTTGAAAACCAATCCTGCAAAGACAATCAAGATACCACCAAAACCCAAAGCCATTAAAGAACGTATCATGGTCCTTCATGATGAGGATTTAAAACTTTGGCTAGCTTACCTTGACACACTACCAAACACGAGAGCAAATCGGCGGTTTAAAATCATTTGTAATACATTACTGGCTTCAGCACTACGAATCAATGAACTATTAGCTTTAGAAATTACTGATCTTGATTTTGAAACTAATGAAATCATTGTCAATAAAACTTTAATGTGGAAAAGTGCTAATAAAAAATTGAACAAAAAAGGAGGGATCATTTGTAAGAATTCTCCTAAAACTGATGCCGGTAATCGTAGAGTTGCTGTTCCAATATCAACTTTAGAAGGACTAAGAGAATTTCATCAAGAAATGAGTCTCTACTTTGAAGAACATCATTTACCAAGATCCAAATTGATATTTCCAACGATTTATGGAAATTATATGTGTGATAGAAATGAGCGTGCAACTCTAAAAAAACGACTTATCGAATTAGGACTACCAAATTATGGGTTTCACCTATTCCGACATACACATGCCTCTATGATGCTCAATGCCGGAACTAACTGGAAAGAGCTACAACATAGGATGGGACATAAGTCTATTACCACAACTATGGATACATATGCTGAACTAGCACCAAAGAAAAAATTCGAAGCAGTTGATATTTTTCTGGATAAATTACAAGAACTCACGGATTAATACAATCACTACCTTTATCACTACCTTTTTACTTCAAAAGCCTGTACTCCTTGATTTGACAAGGATTACAGATTGATTATTTAACCCTTACAGAAGTGAAGTAAGCATTCAATACGAATCAATACATAAGAAAAACGCTGATTTTAAGCGTTTTTTCTTTTTGCCAAATGCGATATATTGCACTGTATTTCAATTCAAACTCTACCTTTTTCTCTACCTTTTTTAGATAAATATATCATTTAGATATTGAAATTAAGCCCTGCTATCATTTCGATGGCAGAGCTTTTTAATGTTTGGTACCCTACCTTCTTATCTATATTTTGATGGAGCTGAAGTTGACATCTACAAAGTTTAATGTTAAAATACATTCAAAAATATATTTGAATGAGGTGTTTTATGATTCAAAATGTTGTTACTTCAATAATCCTGTATTCTGGGACAGCCGTAGACTTACTTATTATCCTAATGTTATTTTTTGCCAAAAGAAAAAGCAGAAAAGACATCATTAACATCTATTTAGGACAATTTCTAGGCTCTGTTAGTCTAATATTGCTAAGTTTACTTTTTGCATTTGTCTTAAATTATATTCCTAGTAAAGAGATTTTAGGTTTGCTCGGTTTGATTCCAATTTTCCTAGGGCTCAAAGTTTTGCTTTTAGGAGATTCTGATGGAGAAGCTATTGCAAAAGATGGTTTGCGCAAAGATAATAAAAACCTGATTTTTCTAGTCGCTATGATTACTTTTGCAAGTTGTGGTGCTGACAATATTGGTGTTTTTGTCCCATATTTTATTACCTTAAATTTAGCGAATTTGATAGTGGCTTTACTTACCTTTCTAGTCATGATTTATCTCTTGGTTTTTTCTGCCCAAAAATTGGCACAAGTCCCTTCTGTTGGAGAAACTTTGGAAAAATATAGCAGATGGTTTATTGCCGTTGTTTATTTAGGATTGGGGATGTATATCCTGATTGAAAACAACAGCTTTGACATGCTAAGGACTGTGTTCGGCTAGGAGAAAAAATTATGAAAAAAGATAGTATATGCCAAGTGAATATTATAAATCAACAAAATGTTACAACCGCAACGAACTACCTTGAAAAGGAAAAAGTCCAAAAATCACTTCGTATTTTATCAAAGTTTACCGATAATAAACAGATAAATATCATCTTTTATCTCCTTGCTGTTGAAGAACTCTGTGTCTGTGATATAGCCTGTTTACTAAATCTCAGTATGGCATCTACCTCCCACCATCTTCGTAAACTAGCCAATCAAAACATCTTGGATACTAGAAGAGAGGGGAAAATTATATATTATTTTATAAAAGATGAGGAAATCAGAGATTTTTTTAATCAACTAGGATAACAACTATTTTTACTACTCTACCATTCACTCTACCTTTTATTATGTAGCATTCTAAAAACATTGATGTACCAACGTTTCTAACAGCTAAAATAGAAATTATTTAATCTTTTTATAGAAGTGAAGTAAGCATTCAATACGAATCAATACATAAGAAAAACGCTGATTTCAAGCGTTTTT
>NZ_JUOS01000092.1 GCF_001075875.1 Streptococcus oralis | reverse complement strand
GAAAATGATTGAATAATGTGATGAGCCAAAACTCGATTCGGATTTTGAATATCAGATAGTTCTTTTGTTCCTGCTCGTTGTGCCGCATTCTTTTTTGTCAAAAGAAATTCTTCTGTGGCTGTACCCACGTCTGTAATTCCATAAGTGGATACAAGTTGCTTGACCACTCGGCCATCTTTAACCACTGCTGGAAATTCAAGATGTTCATCTTGTTCCAAGAAACTCGTTTTAGATAGATTCTCGATATAGCGTAATGCATTATTTAGACTTTTTGTTTCAGTCATCTCAACCGTCTTTGCTTCGTCCTCAATATATTTTGTAGATCTTCCTAAAGAAGCCACTCCTTTTATCTGAAGAACTTTTGTTACAACCATCGCTCTTGTTCCTTTGTTTGATTTTCCTGTTTTTGGATAAATTGATTGACGGTCTCTTTCAAATGTTTCTGCAATTCAAGAATCTGACTCAATTCATTTAGACTGGCCTGATCATCTTCATTCACCTTTTTTGCGACCTGGTTAATATTGACCCCTATCCGATTTATTTCCTTCCGCAATTCTTTCAATTCTTCAAAATTTAAGATTTTGACCTCGCCCATAATCAACATGATTCGAGCAAAGGCATTAAAATTTGTCATTCCAGATTCTGCAACTTTAGTTGAAATAAACCGAGCTTCCTCCTCCGTCAAACGGATTTTTTTCTGAATCATCCGTTTTCGTTTTTCTCCATTTTTCAAAAATCATCACCTCTGTTCTGCTATTTCTTGGTTTAGGGGCTCAGCCCCTTTTCTTCTGGCAAGCATAGCACTTGGGTACCCAAACGCTGTTTTTAAAAAGGTCAAAGATAGTCAGGGTGTTGCCCCTGACTATTCTTGACTTTTTAAATTTTTGGGGAAATCCCCAATCCCCTAATCCCTGCAAGCAGGAATTTATTTATTTCGAGGAGAAAAGTTTGATTAAACTTTTAAAGTTTCCAACAGAAAATCCATCCCATCAAGCAACTTCATTTTTAATATTTCATCTCTAAGTTTCTCAAATCTTTCGTCACTCATTTCCTCGATTTCTTTAAGCGCAACTGGATACATTTCTACTTCTTCTAGTTCATAGCTTGTTTTAATTCGCATATCCCTACGAAGAATATAGAGACATTCTTTACGTGAAATATGCTGATTAACTTCATTCATTTTGGGCGAATCTGTAGTCTCATCCTCAAAAAATATCTCCATCAAAATATCAAAGGTTTCTTGTTTTAGATTTTCAATCATCTTCTGTTTCTCCTTTTTTGTTTTTCTTTCTGCGAGTTATCGCCTCCATTATTGAGGGCTGCTCAGGGACTTTTTTTCTTCCACCTGCTTTACAGCCTCCGCCTTTTGACTACCTAACTGCTCAGATTTTTCTTTTGCCTGTTGAAGTTTATCTGCAAATTTATCTTTCTTTACGCTTTTATTTTTCACCAGTTCTAACTTGGCATCCATTCGATCAATCAAACTTTTTGCTTCTTTCTGAACAATCTGCAGTTGTTCTACCATATCTTCAAAGCCATTTTTATCCTTCGTCCAGATAGCTAAATATCCAAAACTGTAACTACTAGTATCAAAACCAAAATGATTAGCTACGACATAGGCTACACTTTCAGCTTGTAATTCTTGCTTACGATATTGGTCGTCCCCATATTGTGCATTAGTTCCTCTGTGTAAATCTGAGTGAGCCATTTCATGAAAAATTGTTTTTAGAATATGTTCTTGCCCCTTTAATCCTTTTGAAATGACTATTCGATTTTCATCTGGAGAGTAATAACCATTTGCGCCCTCTCTTTTAATTTCTTCAAAACTGATAGAAACCTGATTATCCATCGAAACTGCTTTTGCTGCTCGATATAAATCTTCATAATCTTTGACAGAACCAGTCAATTCATTAATTGCTTTTGGCAATTCTTTTCCTTCGGTTTGAGAAACATCAAAGACATTCCCTAACTTAAATCGAGTAACTGTGACTTCCTTCTCTTCCATCTCATTCTCAGATGGAGAAAAACTTAACTCATTTTGATTAGCAGAAATTTTAGTTTTCACTTGATACGGAACCCAAATTTTCAGAGCCTTAGAACCCTTTTTAACTGTTCTTTCAAAATCTGTTTTCCATTTATTAAAACTTGCAACTTGGGAAACATTAGGATTCTGCATTTTCAGAAAATGGATATTGTTAAGTGAGTAGTTATGAAACTTACTCATCGTATCCAAGAAAGATTTAAACTGTTCTGAATCCAAATAGTTCTTCATTCCTTCTTTCAAGTGTTCAGCTAAAGCTTTTGTATCTTTATTTGCGACCAGCTGGGAAATGGTTTGTTCTGAACTTTTAGTAGCAACTGCTTCAGTAATAATAGCTCCTGCAGCCACTTCAGCATCTGTCCTTCTTTCTCTATCTTCCTGCTTTTTATGAAGGTTAGAAGCAGCATTGTAAGGATCTGTTCCTTGCAACATCTCATCAGAATTGGAAATACCATCACCATCCAAATCACGATCCCTCTCATCTTTTCGGTTATACTGATAAATTTTTTCGTATGGATTATCTGGTGTATTTTGCGAATTCTTGGCTTGTGTTTTTTCAAATTCATCTCGAATATTTTCGATGGTTTGTTCAACTCTTTCTGATAAATCTTTAATTTCTTTTTGCCATTTTTCTACAAGAGCTACTTGTTCCATTGGAGAATCCTTAACCCCCAACTTCTCAAACCAAGCAGATAGATTTTCGACCTCAACACTATCCATTCCATCAAAAGAAATAAATCCTAGACGACTATCATGACTGCTATCCAAAAAACCAATTGGACTATTTTCTAACGCTCCGTAAGGTACTTGAGATAAAAGTTGATCTGCATAAGGAGTATCTTCCAAAGCGTAACTATACTGAGAAATGTCTAACTCACTTGCTAATCTCTCCAGATGATACTGATTGAATAATGCCCCATCTATCTTCATCAACTCTGGATGCTCTCGCATTTCTCGTGTACCAAGTCTTTCTTTGTGAGCGATTGGGTTAATCTCATCCCCAATATCGTAACGAATACCATCCTGAATCAGTTCACCATCAGGGCTGTACAAGGCAAATTGAACCTTTGTAAAAGGGGTATAGGAAGCACCTTCTACCTGGTTCATTCGATCACTTACACTCGCATGATGTTTGTCGTAATAGATATTATTCTGCTTATATAACTCTTTTGCAAAATCTTGATAAGATATCAGCTCTGTTTCTTTAAAGGGCAACTTAGGCCCATCTGGGCGCTCCTCAGCCCATTGAAGGCGAATCGTATAGTTATTCTTGTCACTCTCATTAGTCTGGAGTTCCTCAAACAAGCCATTCTTCATAATGGATTGCAATTCTTTGCCCCCATCCTTGATGTAGTCCTCATTGATCGATAGCTGTTCAATGTGGCCATTACGTTCACGGAATACAGCAAGAATAGGCGTTTTATCTACAGTCTCCAGTTCTTTGACTAGTTTTGCTCTGGATTGAAATACTGATACTGGTATATAATTTTCTTCTTCCAGGTCTTTAAACAGTAAAATAATATCTTTATCATCAGATTTTATAAGGCTGTCAAAGCGCCCATTATAACGTCTAAGATTAGTTAAATCATCAAAATAGAAAGATGTACTTTCTGTTGCGACTGAAAGATCTGACAAGACGTTGATTTTGTCAAAGGCTGCATCATTATTTGCCAAAAGAATATTATCAAAGTGCCCGTTTCCCTCTGCAAAATCACGTAAAGTTTTTTCAGGTGTCTGCCCTGGTGCAAGTGGCTTAATCCCTGTTAAGTGCATGAAGTGTTTCTCTTCAAAATTCACTTGTACAGTCTTATCAGGGGTGACATAATAAATCTTAGAGTTAGCCAATTCATCCAAATAATACTGCGCTGCATTCTGAATAGTTTGACTACGAATTGGACGATTTAATTTAGCTAATTCATTCGAGGAAATAGAATGATAATGCCCATCATTACTTGACTGAAACTCTTCATTTATGCTAAAATATAATAAATGAGAGGATAACGTAGGACGACTGGTAACAGAGCGTTCAAAGGTACCAACTTCTGGTACGGGTGTGGGACTGCCTTCAGCCTTGGGCTGTAAAGACCCCTGACTACCATTGGTCCTCTCATTTTTTTGATCTTCTGAATTCATATTTTGCTCTTGAGAAGTCTCAAGAGCTTTTTCTGTGCTCTGATTTTTTTCCTGCGCTTCATTAGTATCTCCAACAGAATCGGAAGGCTTTTCAAAAATTACCGTTTTATCTGCATCAATGATCATCTGTTTTTTAGGCTTTACTGAGAAGCTAATATTATGCCAGTTCTTCTTCAGCCATTCCGCATCTTCCGGAGATAAATTGCTAGTATCTATGTTCAATTCAGAACTCTGATCATCTTCTAGAACTACTTCATCTTGCTTTTTTTGTTTGGACAGTAACTTGTTTACCACCTCTTTTTCCTCCTCCGTTTTAGGAAGATATTGAGATGATTGTTCAAATTTTCCTTCTTCTGTCATTTCTAGAGCTACAAAACGTAGCCCTTTTACAAAGTATATATTTGGATGTTTAGCCCATTGTTTGACCTCTCCAGAATCAATTATAGCTTGTGTTTCCGGTTGAATAAGTACTCTATCAGCTTGTTGAGGATTGTTTACTAAATCTTCTTCATGCTCACTGCTATTCTCATGCAATTTCGACATACTATTTTTTCTCCCTCTCTCTTGATTAATAATTGTTTGATATTCTTGACGGACTTCTTCCCTTGTCAATTGTCTATCTGACACAAAGGCTTTTACATCATCTGCAGTTAGCTCTTGCGCTTTTGCAAGAGCTATTTCCTTCTCAAAAAAGCCCTGGTAATGCCAGGACTTTTCATCTGCTATATAAACGTGCGCCAGATTCTTAGGAGCTTCGTTATCTCTCTTCAGGAAATCATTCCAATCTTCCTTCTCCTGGTCTGCCTGAATAATAGGGGGAATCGCAATCTTTATTGGAATTCCCTTCTCCTGCAATCGAGTGATAAAATTATGACCAGCTGCATCATTATCTACAGCCAAGGTAATCATATCTTGATTCTGACCATCTTTAAAATAATTCGTTGTTCTAGCGACAGTTTCAAGGGCTTTTCCAGCATTTTGATCCACTTGATAGGATCTACCGTTCATCTCGGAATATAATTCCATAAATCTTCGACTAATGATACCATCTTTGATCCCATCCATAGCTACTAAGCGGACATCCTGAAGCGTATCCTTATGAAGCTCATAGTAACTCATGAGATCGATTGGAGCTTCCGCAAATACCAAACGTTTAGGGGTGCCAATATCAATTGAAAATCCTAGTTGTCCATCTGAATTTCTCATAATTTGTTTTAAGCGCCCACGTTCTGGATAATGCACTCGATTCTCTACTATTCCCTGGAGACTAGCACCAGCTAAAAAGCCCGTGTTGTCTTTATATTTAAAGACAATCACAGGCTCGAAATAGTCTCCTTTTTTTCGAGTTGCCTCCGCCATACTCCCCTGGCTAATAAAGAAATTAATCGTATCATCTGAAAGGCCTCTATGTGCCTTTAAATAGGTTCTAGAAGCGCTGAAGTCCTGATTCTCGTATCTTTCCAAATTATAGTGAAATGGCTCTTTTGGAGCCATCTGATCTTCTGAATTAACTTGTTTAAATTCTCCAGTTTCCAAAAAATGCATCGCTTCTTTGTAAGAAACTCCTTTTATGGATTGAACTAACTGAATGACATCTCCAAATTCAGTTCTTGAATTCCAGTGAAATTCATTTTTTCTTGCATCGATTACAAATGAATCGTGCTCTGTCCAGGTATAACTATAGCTTCCTGTACGCTTTAACTCTATGCCTAGTTGCTCTGCAACAGAAATAATAGATAATCTTTTGGCTTCTTCTTTACTTAGTGCCATCTGTTACCTCCCTACAATGAAAATTCTGGCCCTTCTTTTTCTGCTACTATATCTTGCCTCTGTTCTTTCTCAAGTTCTTCGGCTTCTACAAAACGATTTAAATCAGGAAAATGGAGTTGAGCTTGTTTTAGCTTATCATGAACTAACAAATTCTTATCGATATGATAGACTGCTTCCTGATGGCCATTAAATCCTTTCTCTAGATCAATATCATCAAAGCGGATAACAGCCAACTCTGTCAAACTTCCCTTATACCAAGCTCCAATCTCACTTTCAAGATAAAACCGAACGGATTCTCTATCTTCCGTCTTTGTATCCCGTAAATAAGCTAGTTCCCATATTTCACCCTGAGAATAACCAATAACTTCTTGAACGATTAACTCCTGATCATTCGTTCCTAAAATCTGGTTAATATCACCTAAACGTGGTACTAGAATTTCCTGTGCTAGTGAGATGACTTCTGAACGATAATCGAAAAATTCATATTCTTCCCTATCTTCGACATAGTTCCTAACGAAATCTGAATAATGAGGGAAATGTTCCTGGAAACTAGGTGAAATCATCCCATAGATATAGGCTTGTCTTAATGTTTCAAACCGGGCTATTTGATAATATGAGGGATCAAGCTTGCCCTCTTGATTCAACAGTTCCTTGATATTTTCTGGAAGTTGAATTGGCTCTGAATCTGGCCAAGTTTTCTTAGAATAGTTGATTACTTCTTCGTAGAGAATCATATCAATCTCTGAACTCTCCATTTCAAGTAAAGTATCTACAATTTGAGCATATTCTGAAAGATTGGAACGATAATCAGTAATCAAGCCATCTTTACGAACCTCCCACTCCTCAACCTGAGCATTTTCTGGAGTTCGTAGTAACAATACCTCCTCAACTTCCAGATCAACTCCAATGACCTGATCGCCATTGGGTAGCTGATCCATCTCCAATTCCTGGATCTTAGCATCTAATTGATCATTAACCTGAAGCAAGTCTTGTTTCAAGTGAAATAATTCTTCTGCATTGGCCTTTAATTCCTCAAAGTAATCTCTGGAGATCTTCACTGGTCGAACCAATAAATCTTTCTCTCGTTGCTCTCGAGGATATGAAAATAAATAGGGAGCAACTTCTTTGAAATCTTGATAATTCATCCATTTTATGGATTCTGTAACAATCATATTTTGGACATCAACGACATCTGTATGAGGTGTAATCCAGCCGGCTAAAGCCAATTCTTTTACTGCTTCAGATAGGGGGTAAGAAGGGATATGTTCTAAAATCCCCTCAAAATAACCAATCCCTCGTGCAGTCTCCTCCTCAACTTCACGCTTCATTCGTTTAAATTGTTTTTGTGGTAATGTATTCATTCTTTATCCTTTCTAACTCACTCTGAGAGGAACTTCCTCAACTTCCTTAATCCCAATATGAATAACATTTTCTTCCCCAACCTGGTCTTTCCACTCATCAATATCACTCAGATAGCGCTTATATCGATACCAATTGTCATCGTTTGGGCCATTGCTTAGGAGATAGGCTCTTGGATGCGTATCCAGGTTAAATTTTTGATCTCGAAAGACATTTTGTTTGGATAGGAAGAGTAGGGCTTCTGTTGTTCCAATTGTAGCAACCTCATGCGGTGTCAATAATTCCCGGCCAATTTTGGAGTTCTGCTTAGAACTACTGCCATTTCTTCCCCTGCTCTCGCTATAGTTCTGATCATTCAAAGTCTGCTTGCCAGATCTCTCAGATAAAGCTCTCAAAGTATCCGGATCATTTGTTCCCAGATAAAGAATAGCCCCACAGTTATTGATAATCGTCTTCGTATTTTCTTTACCGTACAATACTTCGATCTGACTTTGAGATTGCACCATCATCTTGATAGAAATCTCTCGAGAACGAATAACAGAGATTATTGGTGGTAAATTAGGAATCTTGCCAATCTGTCCAAACTCATCCGACTCTATCTGAACATGCAGTAAATCCTTTTTAGACTTTGTTGGATGCTCACCTAGCAGGATTACATCTGCAGTCTTTATCAAGACATCAAAAATAGTACTAAAAAGAAGGGCAGATAAGAACTGGTAAGCTGGATCTACTTCGGGAATATGAATAAAAACGGCTGTTTTCTCAATATTCCATTTTTCAATCTCAAGTGTATCCTTTTCAATAATCTTTCTTAGTTGCTCATGATCAAATACTGAGAATGTAGTCGCAAAAATAGCGTAGACAGAAGCACGTGTTTGTCCATCAAAGTTTTTATTGAATAGATCCCACTGTCTACTAGCATAATTCCCTGGGCTCCTTCTCTCCAGGTCTTCAAACATCAATTCAACCGGACTCTCCGCTTCTGGATGATTCCTTCTCAATTCTCGAATCATATCTGTAACCTGCCCTAAATTAGGCAGATAGTGATCGAGCTGACCATCAAAATAAAGATATCCAATTAAAGAACGCATCAGGAGTTTATTAGCTGCTGGCCAAAAAGGATCTCCCTCATGACCATTTTTGTTGAGAGACTCTGTAATCGCCTCTGCCACACGGTCTATATCCATTTCATTATGAATATATCTAAAAACATTGAAACCATCTGAATTCAAGAAAGTGATTAAATCAAAAATCTTCATCTTATAGCCTTTTTCTACAAGAGACTTTCCTGTTTCATGAATCAAAATCCCTTTGGTATCTGTGGTCACAAAACTAGAATTTCCTTGTAAAATATTCGGTTTTACAAAACTCCGTGTCTTCCAGTCACCCGTACCACCATACACCAAAATATTCTTATTGATTTGATTTTCAAAGCTCAATCGGTTATTAAATAGTCCCATCTGGCTATTTTGAGTGAAAATCATATTCTTTTCAGGTTCTTCATCTCGGAATCTCATCAACTCTTCTTTAGTTGCAAAGCGAGCTGATCCATGTTCCTCCCCATACCTGTACGTACCTGTATCCGTCACTCTCAAATACAGCAAAAATGCAATCAGAAATCCACTCATGCCTATCAATAAAGAAGTTGGTGTGAATTGAAAATCAAACCAAGATTTATCACCCAGATGGTCGCTCATCCAGTTAAGCTTTCCAAGACCAAATACATCCGTTACTGAATCGGTATCTGGTGCTAACAGCCACAGTTTAAAAAGCCAATGAAAGAGATAAAATAGGCCTAATCCTAACAACAAATACGGTCTAAGTTTCCGTTTCTTCTTTTCTGTAATCACTTCATTTTCCCTCCAATCTGTGGTTCGATATTTTCTGGAAGAACAAATTCCTTAGTATGAATGTTTACCTGAAGAGAGTTAATTTTCTCTTGTTCCACTGCTTTAAAATGTTTCAATTTCTCCTCAAAAGAAGTCGTTTTCCCATTTTTAAGGTTTCGCTCATTGAATCCTTTAGGATCTCTTGTAATTCCTTCTAGGACATCCTTAAAGGCTTGTTCAACAACACCTTTATCTTTTGCATTAAAAGCAAGGGTTGTCTTTCCATCTGGATGAGTATAAAAAGAAAAGCCAATCCCGTATTGGCCCAGTTCTTTTCGAACTGCCTCGAGATTGACTTCATTATGTAGTAATTGCTGGACTTCTTTTGCATCTGCTGTTGCCATGAATTTATTCCAGTCTGTATCACCAGTAAAGACTACATTCTCTCCTCTGGCTTGATACATTTCAACTGCTTTAGAGCTCACCAGGAAGAGTCCTTTTAAGATTACTTCTCCTGTCACAAGAGTTGCCCGTCCTAACTGGGCTACAACTTGTTCTTGTTCCATTTTAGCTCACCTCTTCAATTTTGTAATAAAGATCCTTCAATTGAGTAGCTTGAGAGTCTTTCGCAAGAATCTGTTGTTGCAACTCATCGATCCTATTTTGGCACTGAGCAATTTCCGCCTTTGCTTCCTTGATAAAACCTTCGTTAGATTTGATTTTATTTTTAATAGATTGCTTATAAGTAACCGTCTGAGCCTCAAAGCTATCAATAACCTCTGAAGGCATATTTACTGCAGCTGCATGAGAAAGAGAGAAGGAAGATTCAGCCTTTTGATTAGGAAGCGTTTTATTCTCTTTCTGACTAAATGTAGCAACAACTGGTGCTACTTCTTCTGCAGCTACATCCTGTGTATTTTCATCTTGTGAAGGTTCTACTCGTTCTTCCTCATTTTCATCTAATCTACTGAAATGATCTGTAGTCCATTCACTAGAAGAATAGGTAATTTTATCTTCCAAAGGCACTTCCTCTCTAACCTCATCTTTAGTCTTCTGAGAAACTAGCTCAGCAATTCTTTGACGAGCCATATTCGCCTCTGTCTTTACCGTTAGATCTTCTAGTTCAGGATCTGGTTCTGGTTGGAACTCGGGTTGGGGTTGGGGCTCTGGTATGCCTTGTGAGGACTTCTTTTCTTTATGTTTTGCTAAAAAATGAAGAAAACCTTTCTTTTTCTTCCCAACACTCGTACCAAAATTCTCCAGCAACTGATCAATGATTCCAACAAAAGGTATTTCAAGCCTCTCTTCTTGTAGGATTTCACCTTCAGAAGTGAGTGAATAAAGTCGATAGATTCCGTTTACTTTATTACTCTTCATTCGCTCATTGATGATTTCTAGCCTTGATAACAACTCATCTCGGTGCTCAAATGTTTCCTCTTGATTAGTCAGTTGATTGATAATTTTATACATGGTTCACTCCTTGGTTACTTGATTGTGCTGGAAGAATGAGTTCCTTCATTTCCTGGTAGGATAAGCCACTTTCTTCTGATAGTGCCACAAAAAGCTGCGCTTCCAAATCTTTTTCTTGATTTATGTAATTCTTGATTTTTTCATCTGCTGCTTCTTTTTGTTGTTGCGCTTTTTTCTTATCTTTCCTAACTCTCTCAAGCTTACCTTCAAGTTGTTCTATTTTTTTATTCATTCAATTCTCCTTATTGGTTACTACTGGTTGCGGTTGTTTGTTCAGAGGATGTAGATGTTGTGGTTGATGAAGAGGATACTGGAGTCGAGCTTGAACTGCTAGTATCTGAATAGGTGCCTATACTTTGCCCTTTTGCTTCAGTCAAGACAATAGGTTCAATTTTATTGACCAATAGTTTACCTGATTGTTCTACATAGGTCAATCGAATGGTAGCCTTAGTGATACCAGTAAGCCCCTTAGAATCTCGATTATCTTTTTCTGCTAAGGTTGTGCTAGAATATTGAATCTGAGCCAACGCAACTTTATGTGTTTTATCAATGTAGATAGAGCCTGATTCATAAGATTGGTCAACCACATACCCCTTATAGGTCTGGTTAACTGGCTTTTGTTCTTCTTGAATGGTTTCCTGATACATAGAATCAGTCATAAAAGGCTTATAACGTGGACGATTCTCTTCTAAATCCTTTTTGGTATAGTAAGCAATTAGAAAGTTCTCGACTTGCTGTTCAGTAAGAGATAGTTGTTCCTGTTGTTTCTCTTCTGGTTTCTGTTTTGCCTCTTCCTGAACTTGACTATTCTGTCTCAAATTCTGTTGTACTTGAGCAATAGAATAGCCCAGGATAATACATAAAACGGCAGCGACTCCGATAAGGAGTCCCTTTACCATTTTGATTAACTTTTGATTATACATTCTTTTCCTTTCTTATTTAGGGGTAACAAAATAGATGCCTGATTGTGGTGTCAAGGTTCGCCAAGTAGTAAGGTATAAACCAGCAAAGTTCATTTCTGACATTAAGAAGCTACCATCACTATTGACGTACTCACAGAATCCAACGTGACCATAGATTGGTGATGCTCCAGCTACACCATTCATGAATACAACTGCAGAACCTGGTTTAGGGGTTGTTGAAATTTCATATCCTTGAGCTTGACCACTATCAACCCATTGATTGGCATTTCCTAAATACGGATAAATTCCTGTTCCAATCTGAGCAAAACGGTTATAGACATACCAAGTACAATTTCCTAGTGCATAGGCATTACCTGGATAACCTTGACCCTCTAGAATTGCTTGATCGGTAGGGAGTCCATACGGAAGTTTGTCTTTATACTCTGCTGGAACTTGTTGGCTCGAAACTCCTGTCGAACCTCCTCCTTTATTTTTTAAGAAATTTAGCCATTGACGAGCTGCAGTTTGTCGCTCTAGAAGCTTATTACCTGGTACTCCCAACCAAGAATTCAAGAAGTCCTCTGCAAGAGCTTCTACGGAACCTGTTGAAGTTACAATTCTTTTAAAAGCTTCTCGTCTAAGTGGATCATCTGCTTCTAATAGGAATTTAGTTTGAACTTCCGCAGACCAAATATCTCCATTCATATCTTTTGCAAAATTCCACAATGCAAGAGCACGGGGGCCAGTAAATTGACCAATCCCAATCCCGATATAGTGTAAACCATTGACCAGGTATCCTCCTTTATTTAAACGTAGATTCGGATACATAGCCTGGAAAGCATCCCAGTTACCAACTAGATTTTCTGCAGTTGGCTCTTTAGCAACTTTATCAAACTGATTATTGGTTAGAAAGTCTGTCTCATAACGTTTAAAAGTGATGGAACTCTCAATATCAAATCCACCCAAAACGGCTGCAATTCCTTCATCTGTTGCTTCTGGTATATTCTTTTTAATCGCATCTGCAAAAGCTCTCGCACGTTTTCCTTTCTCTCCAGATGTTTCAATACTACTCACAACAGACGTTGCTTGTGTGTACTCTACACGCTGGAAGTAAAAACCGACATTGACATAAGTCCAACTCTTTTCAACATTACCGTCTTTATCTTTCTTATTTAAACGATCAGGTTCTAGTTTTTGATAATAGACCGTTTGATTTCCTTCAGATGCCACCTTTCCTATGATATCTCCAGATTTGACATGATCTCCTGTTTTGTAACGAATCGTATCTACATTCTTATACAGGAACTTGGAATTCTCATCACTGATTTCTAGATCATTACCATTTACTTCAACTTTCCCATCTAGAACTGCTAATAGAGTTTGCCCACCTGTGGCTTGCAAAACAGAACCATTAAAGATCTCCGTCTTAGTTTTATAACCAAAACGCTCAATAATCTGAAGGGGAGCTTCTGATTCAGGTTGATCTTCTGTATAAAATGGATTATCTAGCTCTTGTAGCAACATATATTTTCCGCTATCTCGAGCAATTTCTAAGAGTTCTTTATACTCTTCTAACTCATCCTCACTCAACTTGTAAAGGTCATTTTTAGTATAAAGATCTTCCATTGTTTTAAGATTATCTTTATCCCCATTCAAATTCTTCCATAAGGTATCTAAGTATAGTTTCCCACGAGTATTTTGAGAAAAATACTTGTTCCCATCTATACGAAGTTTATCTGAAATATCATCATACTTATAATTCAAGTACAAAAGCGGATCATCAATTTTTGTCCAATAATCTACCTTATCATTCGATTTTTCACGATCCAATTTTGAAAGATACAACCAGGTATCATTCATATCAAACTCATCTTGACGGGTAATTCCTGAACTACCAATACCAAGTATTGCCAGAAACAAAAGCAGACCAAAAGCAATCAGATAAGCCTTAAAACTAAACGGATTTTTGATAATAGCTTTAATCGGTTTAGATCCAAAACGATAGACCTTTCTAGCCTTCTTAGCAGCCTTCCCTGTCTTAGATGCAGCTAAGCGTTTTCTATAAGCCTGTATCTGTCGAGATAACTTCCCTTCCCAAGAAAATTCTCTTGGGGTTCGAGTGAAGCCTCTCCCTTTAGACTTATTGTAGAATCTATTTCCTAAACCATAGCTTGATTTAACTACTCCTTGGCCAAGCTTACCGCTATACTTCCCAATCGTTTTAATACGTTTTCCTTGAATCTGAATATCCTGATACTGATTCTTAGTTCGTGCTATATCTGAAAGGGTATCATCCTGATGAGCTGTAGAACTAGCCTGTTGATTAGCAACTCGTTCTACAGATTGTTTGGCTGCACGAAGAAACTTCTTCTTCCGTGATCCACCATTAGCCTCTTGAGCGACTTTAAAAGTTCTTTTAGAAGTTTTTTTCTCCAGTTTCGCCTTATCTAATTCCTGCTTAAGGAAGGCTTGTTTTTTATTGTTCTTATCCAATTCCTGCTTAAGAAAAGCCTGCTTCTTGATTTCTTCTGGACGAAGAGCCTTCCCTTCTTTCCGAAGCTCTCTTTCCTGTTTCTGGATATTCTTATACTCTTTTTGGATTTTTTTGACCTTGGCTCTTGAAGCTCTAAATTGTTTATGACTATTCTTAACAATGCGATTCGTAGAACGTGATTGTGACTTTAGTTCTTTCATTCGCATAGCACTATCTTGTTGAACAGTGCGGTAATTCTTCCGAACTTTTTCCAGCTTCTGATCTATCTTATGACCGATTGTTTTTGGTCTGCCTTTCTCCTGATCCATAGTGAGACTCCTAAGCGTCTGTTGCGACTAAGTTATATAACTTAGTATTCTTAGGTATTGGATTTTCAAATGGCACTACAACTGGCCCTGCTACAATTAAGCCAGTACCTTTAGCTTTTGGTCGAGCCAAGTAGCGAATCTGTTTGTCAGTCAAGTTAACAATCTCTTTTAAGATAGCCAAATCCTGGGGTTTTTGTTTAAGTAAAATCATGAACTCGCTGTTTGAGAGCAATTTTCGACCTTCTTCAACAGCAGCTAGAGTTTCTACGTTCTGGGTAATTCCTGTTGGAATCGCACCGTATTTCCGAATACGTGAATATAACGTAGTAAAGAAGTCTGCTTGAGCCTTATTTTTAAATAGAATCTGCATCTCATCAAAGTAAACCCATGTAGTACATTTTCCTTGATTCTCTACAATTTGATTCCAGATATAATCCTGAATAACCATCAAAGCGAACGGCTTCAATTTGTGCGACAACTTTTTCAAGTTAAAGATAACAAAGCGATGATTAAGATCCACGTTTGTATTGTGAGCAAAAATATCTTGAGAACCTTTTGTATAGGTTTCTACCGCCAAAGCTAAATCTTGAGCTTCTGGCTCTGGTTGTTCCATCAGTACCTGGTGCCACTCTTTTAACGTAGGAGTAAAATCCTCTGTCAAATAGCGCTCATAAGTCACACCTGTTACCCGGTCAATAATCCCAATCTGTGCATCTGTTACCTCAGATAGAATCGATTCAAATAATCCCATCAACAAGTTTGCCTTATCTCCAATCGGATCGTCATCCTCATCGTCCAAACGATCTAGATCCGGTAGATCTAAGAGATTGATATGTGTTTTAGATCCAATCGAAATATCCACCATCTGAGCACCAAAAGCACGGCCAATATCAGAATATTCATCTTCGGGATCCACAATGATTACTCGATCTTCTGGATATTTCAGCAAAGTTGGAATAACCTCTCCACCCTTAATCGTAGTAGATTTACCAGATCCAGAGGAACCGAGCACAACACCTGAACCCGTATTCAGATCACGTTTTCGATCCAGTGTAATGATATTATTCGATAACTGATTTTGTCCATAGTAGCGAGCAAGTGAGCTGTCAGACTTTAAATCCACGTTAGTAAATGGAACTTGTGTAGCAATATTAGCTGTTGTCATCTTTCTCATGAAATTCTTCTTCACATTTACGAAGCACTCTCCGATAGGTAGAATCGTATTTAGAGCCTCTTCCTGGTAATAATAAAGATCTTCAAATTCTACCCCTAGCTTCCGTCCAGCTCGCCTAATCTTCTGCTCATTACGTTGTAGTTCCTCCTGGCTACCTGCCTTAAAATACACTGCAATAAAACCAGAAAAGATTTTCTGATCATACTCAGTAATCTCATCTCGCCACTTCTTGGTAGCTTCTGAGATTTCTTGGTCACGACCAGCAACCACTGCATCATCAAAGATACCAGATTGAGCAGCCTTACGTTTAGAACGTAGCTTCCCAATTTCAGCATCTGTTTCTGCATCGTCAATCTTCTCTAAAATTTCAACATTCTCATAGGGCTCTGCATGGATAGTAATGGCTAGTTCAAATCCCAGTGTCGTTAAATCACGAATGAGACGATCAGACATCCAGTTAGGATATCGGTGAGCATAGAGTACCTTAGCCCAACTATCATCAATAATCATCCGTTTTTCTTGAAACTCAATTCGGTTCGGAGCGATAAATGATTTCGTTGATAACCCAGATAGAGCAATCTCTCGATAATCAAAATTGACATACGGGTTTCCTCGTAATAGTTCTGAGAAGACCTTCAGGCGATCCAGACCATTCATTTCCTTAAATGTAATATCAGATTCCTGAAATTGTGTTCCCAGGGAAACTCCAATATCTTGTAGTAACAACTGAGCCTGTTTTCGATCATCAGCGTTCGTTGAAATGGTCACATACTTATGTACCTCAAAGTTGTTAGCGTGTGTCGTAAATCGCTCCTTGATCATCTCATTTAGCTCATCACGATAGTCATCGTAGCCATCGTTTGTTTCTTCAAACAAGATATTCTGTAAGGAGTTATCCGATACTCTACGGTTAATTACTAAGAGTTGATAGTTACTGCCCTCATCCAGTGAATTAAGAGCATCCATTGTTGTATCGATGATGTTCTCTTTTTCATCTTGTTGAGCAGTTGAGTAAGAAGCATCCCCCAGCATGAAGCTACGAGAATACTTCTCACGTGCAATGTGCATTAATCCATCTTCATGGAGCAGCGTATAATTGATGGTATTTTGTGTCGTAGGCTTCATCTGACGACGCAAGCGCTCAATTCTTTTCTTTTCTGCGTTTTCTAGTTTTTCTCTTTTGCTTTTGAATAAACTCATCTTTCGTATACATTCCTACCTTTCCAAATTCTGTCTCATAGGTTCTTTGTTGGATTCGGAAAAAGAAATTGATTTTTTCTTTAATCCGCATTCGCTTAGTCATACCCGTACCGTACATTGCCCCAGGAACTACAAATATAGCATCCCAAAGATAAATGTACCAATCAGGTAAACCAAAGAAATAAATAGTAATTGTCCCTGAGACAGCTATTAGCAAACATACGTAGAGAACAATCATTCTAGTAGTTAAGCCAAATAGAATAGGCTTGTCCTCAGTTTCAAATTCTCTTAAAAATTCTGATCCAATTTTTTTCAATTATTTTCCTTTCATATAAAATAAGATCGATCAATTCTAATTATTCTAGATATGGATTACACTCCTAAAAGTTGCTTAGCTTTTCGACTAGATCCAACCATTACAAAGATATAGATAACCCCCTTAGCAATTGAAGCAAAGGCTGTTCCCCATGAATCACTGGAACCAGTCGTAACCTTAAGGATATCTGTTGCCACAATCGAATCATATACAACAGAAACAATAATTAGGATGACACCAATAAGGGCAGAGGCCGCAAAGTATTTCAAGAAATTAATCGTAACAGATCGTAACGAGTCCATCATAAAGAACGCTACTAACAATGGAGCTATAGCTTTAAGCATATACAAATCCAAGTAACGTAGGAAAACAATAATCCCTAAAATTATGTTAGCCACTCCACTTACAGCTTTTCCGACTAAGGTAATGATAGTTTTTTCAATCATTCCTTTCCCACCAGAAATATTAGAATCAATGGTTGTTTTAACGGTAGGTGTTACATGAGCAATCACTTTCACAACAATATTAAGTAATTCCAGAATGGCATCACAAATCTGAGATGAAGCAGAGATCATAATGAAAGCAAATAAATATTTCATTAAAGCCTCTAACCAAATCTTCTGTGTTAATGCACCTCCCCTTGACTTGACCATTTGTGACCACGATGCCATTTCAAACCAGAAAAAAAGACCTAAAAGGATATACCCAATAGGTCTAACGGCATCAGCCATCATATTTACAGCTTGATTTGTAGCAGAGCTATAACTAGAAAGAGAGCTTGTTAGCTCTCTAATATCTAAATTCATAGGCTACTCCTAAAATTTTAGTTGGGATAGCGAAGCGACGACTGCTGCGGCAATTCCTGCAGAAGCCACGGCCAGAAATGCACCATTAATCATAGAATCAGAACCATCATCCTGTCTTTGCTTATCTTTATTCTTTCTTCCTTGGATATAGTCAACTGAACCATTCCAGATCCAAATAAGACCTGTAATTGTTCCAACTACGCCTAGACCAGTAATAATTTTTGTAATGATTTCCATTTTGTTTTACCTCTTTTAATTTCATTTTTTTATAACAAAAGGCACTGCAGAGATTTCTACAGTGCCAAACACAATACTATTTTTATAATTCTTCAAATTCTTCACGATAAATCGTCCGAACAGTAGCTACTAGAATACTGAGGCCAATAATAATTGGAACTTCAAAATTCGGATATGGGAAAAATAACCCTCCTCCTTTTGGTGCATCAACCACTTGACCAGCAGTAATAAGTGAATCATGAGACATTCCTAAAATATGCGGTGTATACCATCCAAAAATATTATCAATTATGTTTTCGCTTGGGAAATTGAATAGATGATGAATGATTGCCATTCCCCCAATCAATACGATTGTTATACATATTTTAGCTATAACCCACAGAATAAACATACCAATAGTGGATTTTACAACATTAATACACCAAAGAACGATATAAAAGGGAGCTGTAAAAATTCTAATGATAGCCACCCATAACCAGGAAAAATCATTGCCAAATTTCATAATCCTACTCCTCCACGATTTACCGTTATTATACCATAAAAATAGCTTATTTCAAAGGTTCCTAGAGTATTCTAAGCCTCTTTTTTCTTACGCTTGCTGTAGAGCAGGCCTGTAGCAACACTTCCCATTGCTAGAGCAGCCAATAGTAAATCTGCAGAATCCTTCTCCCCTGTTGAAGGCAAGCTTCGTTCTGGTTGAGTTGCTGGTTGTTGCGGATGTTCTTCTGGAGTTTTTGGATCTTCCTTTTTCGGTTGTTCTGGTTTTGGATCTTCCTTTGGTTCCGGTTTTGGATCTTCCTTTTTCGGTTGTTCTGGTTTTGGTTCTTCTGGAGTATGAGTCACAACTGTATTGGAAACAATTTCCACACCATTAACCGTATGATAGTAAGTATTTTCTACTGTTCCTGACTGAATACGTGTCATTTGTAGATATACTTCTGCTTGAAACTCTGATGTCTCTAAAATTGACTTCAAGAATGTATCATCAAAGCTAATATCTACTTTACCTTTATCCTTGTCTACTACTTGACTTGTAAACTTAGTTAATTCATCACCAGCTTTGAATTTTTGGCCATCACTTGTTTCAAAATCTACAGCCGCAAACACTTGATAAACACTCTTATAATCATCATGTGTTTCATCGTAATCATCGCTAAATTTATACTCAAACAACTGTTCTGAGCGATCTTTTGGAATCAATGAACCAACTAATTTATAATTAAATGTTTGATTCATCTTGACCTCTTTTCCATCTAAACTTTCCTTGCTTAAATGGTCGATCACTACATCTTTCTTCGGTTCAATCTTTGGAACATTATTGACTACTGTTTCAGTTACATAGGCCATCCCAAAATCAATTTGATAGGCTGTGTTCTCATACTTACCACCTGTTTGACCCAATTCCTTCTTAACAGTCATTGGATTAGTAATCGTCAGAACTTCTCCAGTTTGAACGTAGGTCTTGTAGAATTCCTCTGGATTCTCTGCCTCAAATACTTGAATCGCTCCTTTCGGAGTGAAATTGCTAGACTTCAAGGCTTCTTGTACACCTGATGGAGCTTTTTCTAGACTTTCATAAAGAGCCATTTTCAAACCTTTAACCACTTGACCTTTAGAATCAGTCACTTGAACACCATCTTGATTGATCGTAACAGCTTTTTCTGGATAATCATCAACGATGTAGAAGCCTTTACCAATACGATCTTTATCTACTTCAATGCCCTTGTATTGGCTATAATCTGCAGTTACCTTGTAGTAGTTTACAGATCCTGCCAAGACTTGTTTCCCATCGATGTCGACACCCGCCTTGTTCAGATTCTTCTTGGTTGGTTTAACAGTAGGAACATTATTGACAACTGTATCAGTTTGATATCCGTTACCGAAATCAACTTGGTAAGCCGTATTCTCAAATGATTTTCCTGTATTTCGCAGTTCTTCCTTAGTTACCATTGGATCAATAATTGTAACGGATTTTCCTGTTTTGATATATTGGTTAAAATAGGCTTCTGGATCATCCACTAAAAATACTTGGAAAGCTCCCTTAGGCTTAATTTCAGAACTATCTAGAAAGGCTTTAACCTTATCATTATCAACAGATTCAATAGAATCGTACTGATACACTGAAATACCAGAAACTTCTTTTCCTTCACTATCAATATAACGAATATCTGATTGATTGATAGTCACTGCTTCTTCTGGATAATCATCAATTGCACCAAAGCCTTTTAGAATAGCATTTGGATCTGCCTTTATTCCCTTATACTGATCATAATCCAAGGTTATATGATAGTAATTTGTTGAACCAGCTAGAACTGTTTTACCATCAATGATAACACCATCCTTATTATGATTGTGTTTGAGAGGCTTGATTAAGTTGTTATTTGGATTGTCAGGATCATTCGGTTTACCAGGTGTTGAAACCTGAACAATATTTGAATAACTTTCGTACTTATTGTTGATCTTCAATTGGAAGTTATTCTTATAAGTTGCACCATCATTCGTAACCTTACCTACTAAAATTGGAGCTGGAACTAGCACTTCTTTACTTAAATCTTGATTAAGCTTAGATTTCAAACTTTCTAAGCCTTTCATGCGAACAACATGGCTCGATTCGTCATAAGTTAATTCAAAATCTGAACTAGCCTTCTTTGAAGCTTCTACATCTAGTACAAAACCTGAAGGTAATGCATCTACAATTTCAAAGTCTGTAATAGCTTCACGATTAGCTGGAAGAGGCTTAGTTGTTAATTCCCACTGTACTGTTGAAAGCTTAGGCACATAGCTTTTATCAATAGATTCACCTGCAGAATTCTTTACAAACTTTTCTAGGTTAGGTACTGCCTGTAAACGAGCATATCTAACTCTAACAGTTGGAGCTGGCAACGAAGACGGGAGCTCTTTTTCCTTTGGCTCCTCAGGTTTTGGTGGTAGTGCTTCCTCTACTTTCCCTTTTGGGGAACTTGGTAGAGGAGTTTCCTTCTCGTATGTTACGGCAGCAGGTTTTGGCACGAAAGAAACCTTCTTCAATTCCGCTCCAGATCCCAGAATTGTAAACACAACATTTTGAGCATTTCCTCTCGCATTCTCCGCATCCCACTCGGCTGCTGTTCTTCCCTCTCTAGATCCTGGAGAGGAAGTGTGGAGATAAGTTAGGCTAGATCCATACCCTACTGAGGCAAAGGAAGCTCTAGGAATATCTGAAGCATCATTTACACCTTCTTCAACTCCTCTCATAACTCGTCCATCAAAATTCAAACCAGAGCCACTCGGATTAATAACCATTCCACGACCAGATGAACCATAACTCAAATTTGAGCCTTGACCCCAATCGACATCTGAAATCACAGTTCCGATTAATAGAGAAGCTGGTGTTGTCGTTCCTTCAATATAAAAATCAAAAACCATTTCCAAACGGGTATGATTATTATAGACAAAGTAGAAACTTCCACCATCTCCACCCTTAAGATAAATATCTGGATCTGTCACAGGAACACCATTGCGAACTTCGCCTTGGTAGTCACCTAAATCAGAAACTCTGACTTTGGCCGTTACCTTTCTACCATCCGTAAGAGTTCCAATATTGTGAATATAAAATGTATCTCCGACTTTTGGAGCTTTAATGACATCGTAAGCTCCTGTAACATCTTTGCCAACTTGAGTTCCTTCAGTTCCTGTTACATAAGTGTCTGCATGATAGCCTAAAAATCCTTCCATGCTCTCTACTTGGAGATCATCATCTGGTACAACTGTAAAGTCACCATAATACTCCATCCCTCGACCAGATGAGTTAAAGCCTCCATAGACTTTGAAACCTGTATCAGATCCGAATAAAGGCTTACTTGTTTGAATTGCCTCTTTCTCAGCTTTAGCAGTTGCTAGCTTATTTTTATATTCTGTCAAAGAAGTTTCATAAGCTGCTTTCTTAGCTTCATTTCGTTTTCGGATTTCTGCATTTTCTTGATTGATACGATCAATTTCTGCCTGATTAGCCTTCTGATTTTTCCCATTCTCTTCACGGATTTTCGAATTTTCCTGATTGATACGCTCAACTTCAGCTTGATAAGAAGCTAAATCATTTTTATATTGCTCTTTCTTTGTAGCATTTTCTTCTTGGATTTTCTTACGTTCCGCTTGATTCTGTTTTTTATCTTCGAGATATTTTTTAGTAGTTTCCGCAATACTACCCGCTTGTGTTCGATAATCGCTTTCGACTTCCTTTTGCTTTTGATCCAACTCAGAAACCGAACTCGCTGTACCTTTATCTACTACAGAATCAAATTCTACATTCACCCCAGCTTCCTGTGCCTTTTTAACAGTTTCATCTAAACTTGAATGTGAAATAGAAACTTCTAATGAACCTGTTTTTTCTTCACTCTTTCCTTGGTTATCTGTAGAAATACTACTTGGATTCGTCTGCGCATAGGGAGCATTTGTGGCTGGATTTTCAGTTCGTTCATCTGCTCTAACCGGACTAGTCATCAAGCCCAAGGCAGCTAGACCAAGAATTACTCCACACGTTCCCCATCGTCTTGTTTTTCGGATTGAACCGATTGCTTGTGTCTCGTTATTAAATTTCATTCATTCTCCTTTTTTATTATCCATTCAATACATTCTTTACAGCACTAGTTTTAGGAAGTTTTTTAGGTTCTTCCTTCTTTGGTTCAGCAGTTTTTTCTTCCGTTTTCTTTGGCTCAGCCGGTTTCTCTTTTTCTTTATAAACAAACTTAAGTGTCTGTTTATCCGAAGAAACCTTCCCTTCCAACTCTTCTGGAACTGCCTTCAAAACATAAGTTGTATCTTTAACTGTAATTTCTGTTTCAACATCACGATCAAATTTCCAGTCTTTACCTACAAGCTCTCCAGCTTTGGAAATAACTTCAGAATTCTTGATTTCCTCGCCCTTTTCGTTGACAAAGATAGCTTTAACTTCCTCGCCTTTTTCATGTGCCAAGTAAGTCAGCAAAAGGTCATTTTCAGCAAACTTCCCTTTCTCTTCACCTTCTTTAAGGGTAACTTCAAATCCATCAACAGTCGGAGCTTTGATATCATAATCATCCCCAGAGAATCCCTTAGCTACAAGAATATCCTGATCAATCTGCTCATTCGTTAAAGCATTCAGAACCTTGACTGTTAAAGAATAAACCTTTTTATCTGCTGGTTTCTTTTCATACAGATAATGTAGTTTAACAGTATCCTTAGTAACTTTTCCAGAAGATTCTTTAGGCTCACCAGTCAATACATAGGTTTCACCATCAACGGTCAATTCCTTCTTAACTTCAGTTGCCTTCCATTCACTACCAATCTCCTTACCAGCTTCGATAATTGTGATATCGCCTTGACCAGGAATTTCTTTTCCGTCCGCTGTTCGGAAATCAGCAGTAACGGCTCCACCTTCATTTTTGATTGAATCAGATTTCTTAGCCACTTCTTTTCCATCTAGTGACACTGTACCTGTTGCAGTTCCTTCTCCAGTAAAGCTATAAACGATTGAGTAATCACCATCAGGTAGTTTTTCTGAAAAATCAACCTTCCCATCTTTGACCGGTAATTCTTTATTGACTTTACCACCTTTTAACAAAGCCTTAGTGATTTTTATTCCATCTCCACCGATGGCAACTTGAGCTGTTTGATCTGCACCCTTAGAGGTTTGTACTTTGACAGTAGCAGTTTCCATAAACTGTTTAACCACTTCAGCATCTACAATTGACTTGTCTTTACCAGTCATATCGTAGATATTGGGATGACCCAATTCTTTCATTTGCTCAATCGAACGCATAGAGTTAGTGTCGTTGTCTGTAACCTGATTACGATTGACAACTGACATAAAGGTCTTAGCCCGTCGTTTTGCCCACTCAGCGAAAGATTTGTCCATTTCTTCTGGTTTACCTTTATCCATCCAACCGTCAGTGTATTGGATAACAGATACAGTATCAGAAGGTTTTGTAATTTTTTCAACAATCTCTTCAAATGGAACAACAACATCTACAGACTCATCTAGGTAACGGTGTGAACCTAGAGCATTTGCTAAAGCAGCAAAATAAGCACCATACTCATGAATATCAGAATCTTTTTCTGTTGGAGCCTTAATCTTCAACAGATTATCAATGATTTCAAGCGCTTCTTGCTTCGTCAAGAGAGTTGAAGATATGCCCACAGTGTCTTTAATTTCTTTTTTTGTGCTCGCATGATATGAACTCTGTCCGTAATTATCCGCATAAAGTTGAATAATGTGACGACTTTGAGGGTTTTTATTTTCTTCAATAATCTTCTTACTTAGGAGTAAGGAATCCTTTACTTTACCTGCATTAGAAGAAGAATAGTCATAAACATGATCCGTAATAAGAGGATCAATTTCATTTGTTGTACTCGTATTTGTAGGAGCTTTTGTCTTAAACAGAAGCTCATTAGATCCTGCTTTATCTTCACCAGTTACTACTGTATTTTCAGTAGTTTTTAGTTCTGGAGAAAAATCAGGTTGTTTAGGATCAACTGGTTCTGGATTAGGATTTTTAACCTTAGGTGCATCTTTCTTAACATTTTCAATTTCGATTTTAGTCTTTTCCAAATCCTTGAATTTGTCGGATTTATTATTATTAACTTGTTTTTCGTCCACCCCAGAGGATTCGGGATCCTTCTGCTCTGTTTTTTCAGTCACAGCTGATTTAACTGAAGAAGCATTTTTAGATTCATCTGCTTGAGCTATTGCCGAACCGACAAACCCAACTGCAACTAGTCCTAGTGCTACAGAACATAGATGTTTTCCATATTTTCTATAGCTAAATGTTTTTTTCATAGCATCGCCTTTCTAAATGTTCATTGGAATATTTTCTTTGCGGATATCGTTGATGGATCTCTAGCTCTAAAATATACAATTATCATTGTTCCTCCAATCAAAAAGTCACCCAGAAATCTTGATGACTTTAATAAGTTTAATTTTCCTTAGATTCTCGTTTGATTTTCAACAAACTTAAAAGTGAAACAGTTACCATCCCCAAGAACCAATAACTAGAAGATTTTTCCCCCGTATTAGGTAATTCATATCTTGCAGCAGGTGCTTGATAGACTGGATCTTTGATTTTGGCCACTTGTTCGTGCACGTACTTCGCAGTCTTGCCATTTTGAACTACTGGAGTAGAATGAGTTCCAGCTTGTTCAATACTTGCTTTTTGAACAGTCAACTCTTTTTGATGCTCAATTTCTTGTTGTGCTTCCAGATAATCACGATAAGCCGACAACAACTCTTTATGAGTCTCTAATACCTTTCTTTGCTCTGATTTTGCAGTTTCTAGTTTTGCTAGTGCTAACGCTAGAATTGATTTCTTTTCTTTCAAAACTTCTTGAGCAGATTCAAGATTCACTTTTGCATTTTCTAAGAGTTGTGGGGCATTTTGCAAAACTTCCACTCGCTCTTTTGATGCTTTCAAGGCTTCAGTTGATTCTGAAAGTAAGGCTTGACGACTGAGGACAAGTTCTTTAATTCGAGTAAGTTCACCTTGTTTAGCAATCAATGCCTCTTTCTCAGCAGTCAAAGCTTCATTCAGTGATTTCCATTCAGTTTGTTTTTCAGCTAGTTTATCTTTAGCTAACGCAAGTGCTTCACGTTTGTTTTGCACGTCTGCATTCAACTGTTCCAAAGCCTCTTGCGCTTGTTTGTTTTCTAAACCAGCTTTTTCAAGGTTTGCTTTCGCCTTCTTTAACTTAGCTTCTGCTTCAGGAGCTTTTAAAGCAATATTCTGAATATCATTACGATTAGTCACTGCATTTTGCGCAGTAACTTCTGCTTGAGTATATTCCGTCTGTGCTTGTTCTTTTCTAGCTTGTGCATCCTTACGATTCGTTTCCGCAGTATCATAAGTATCCTGAGCCTGTGCCACAGAGTTTCTAGCTACTTGAATTCTCTCCTGAAGACTAGCTAGATTGTTCTTAGTATCAATTTTAACTTCTTGATGGAAACCATTTTTCAGCAAATCAATTGTTTTAGAATCTGTTCCAACATAGTGCATCGCAATCAAACCAAGATCTGTCTTTCGGGTTGCTACACCGATATACTGTAGCGTGACTGACTTACGATCAAGTCCTGCAAAGTTTAAAGCATGGCCCCAATCAGCGTGCTTATCATAAAACAGCATCATAATCATGTTGTTGTAAGCCTGTTGTTTCAGATCAGCTAATGTTACTACATTATCTGCATTTTGGAAGCCAATATTTTCAGCAAGCAGACCTTGATTCCCCTGATTCAAACCAACTTCTTTCGCAACAGTATTCAAAGCATCTAGGTCATGCCCGTACTGATTAGTTGATAGCTGAGTTACCTTCTGTGCCACTTTCTGCATATCTCGATTCACTAAGACTGGAATATCATCTGTTCCCATCAATCGACGGAAATCATTAATCAAATGTGCATTGAAAATGGCAAGTTCATCTTGAACTTCAGCAGATAAATGATTGACATCAGCAATCACAGTCTTTTTATCTGCTTCACTCTGCTTAAATGGAGAAGTTGGATTGCCGTAATAAGTCTCACCACCATCTGGAGAGCTAAATCCAGCAGCGGTCATTCCTTTCTTGGCAATTTCTTGTAACTTATTTGAATCTTCTTCCGTGGGGTTATTGAAGTAAGCCTTTAATGCTTCTACGTAGCCAGCAGGATAAGTGATAGAGGTAGTTGTCAAACTATCCAGGATACTTCGAGCCTTAGATAGATTCTCTTTAGCTACTCGATACTGATTTTCAGCGTTAGTAGCGTGAGTAGTTGCTTGATCTAGCTCCTTCGCTTTCACCAACCTAGTTGCTTCTGTACTCGTTACCTCTTCTTCCGCCTGTTTCAACTTAGAAGCACGTTGTTCATCTGCTTTTTTAGCAAGTTCTAAATCTTGTCGAGCTTGTTTTTCAGCTTTTTCGCTCAGTTCTAAGCTTCGCTTAGCTGCTTCAGCATTGGCAACAATGCCTGCAACTCCAGTTCCGTCTAAAATAGCTTGTTTTTCAGCTACAATTTGTTCTGCATCTGTAACTTCTTCTGTTTTGTCAGCAAGCTTTCTCGTAGCTTCTTTGACACTTGCTTCCTGATCAGTAACATTCTTTTCAGCTAGCTTTTGTTCTTCTTCAGCAGAAGACAGTTCTTCTTGAGCCTTCTTCTCAGCAACCTCTTTTTCAGCTACACTTTGTTCTGCATCCTGGATATTTTTAGGAGTAGCTTCCTGGACAAGTTTCTCCGCTTGAGTAACAGCTTCTGTAGCTTCTTCAACTACTTTCTCAGCGTCGTTCACCTCATTTTGAGCTGTGTTTACAATCTCCTCATGTTTTTTTACAACTGTGTTTGCCTGATCCACATTTTCTTGGGAGATAGCAATATCAGTTTCTGTAATTGTTTTTTGAGTTGCAGTCTTCTGTTGGTTACCTGAATTTGGCTCTAAAGGCTTTACCTCTTCTGCGAAAGCTTGAGTTGTTGTCCCAACCGCTGCTGTTGCGATTGCGCTCGCCAATAAAGCTTTCTTAACTTCTTTCATCATTTCCATTTGATTTCTCCTTTTTGTTATTACTTAACACAATGCTTATTTGAATAGTCTTTTAGTTCTCGTGAGATTTTATCAGACAATTTATTTGGGATAAAAGTCATATATACTAGAATCCCTGAAACTAAAAGAATAACTGTAAATATTATCTGGATAATACTCATTTCTTCACCTTTTCATAACATCACCTATCTGCTTTCAGCAACAAAGAAACAGTCCCTTGCTCCCCAAAACAGATAGATGAGGACTCTATCTGTTAAATTTTACTGCTAGGTCGGTGATAACCTTTACCGGTTAGCTGTAAGATAGTTTTATTTCCTTGTTTAATTCGTCTGGCAACTAAAATATCTCCACGTTTAATGGTGCGTATATCTCTATAGATTTTAGAGTATTCTGCAATCATTTCAACGGTTTGAAGTTTTCCTGCCACATATCCTTTTTTAGGAATAAGACCATACTTACTAGTTAATTTCATTTCTTCACCACTTGCAAGCCGTGCGGTTGCATCACCTTGCAAACCTAGTCGTCTTAAGTCAGTGAGTGTAACCTCACTAGTTGATTTTATTTGATTCATATTGTCCTCCTTTTTGAATCAAAGGCTGATTTACAGCCATGCCGAGTTGATGCCGTACATCTCTACTGTGTTTTTTACGCACGATTTATAGTTTAGAAATCGCAAACTCTTTCGTCTTACGGGACAAGTCAACCGTGACTTTACATAATGCAGTCAGCACTAGATATACTTTCTAGATACACACCGCCCCTGTTCTTCTTTTTATGCCTAGACTGCGCTAATCGGGACAGTGGGGATATTCAATTTTCAAAGAACAAGAGTAGTTTTAGGACTTGCTCAGGTCAAGTATTTTACAAATATAGAACTATCTTAATTCCAGAAAGTCAACCATCTTTCTCTTAACATGTTGCGGTGTCGTTAGACAACTCAGCTAAATAGTGTTTCAGTTTCGTCTCCGATAGTTTATCTGGATAATAGTGTGCAATTAGACTAGGACACTCATCAGGGAATTTTCTAGCGTACTCACTTTGTGCTGATACCTCCAGAAAACCATGTTCTTTTTCAATGAGTAGAGCCATCTTCCAAAAACGAATCATCATTTTGTAGAAGTAGGCTGGGACATTCTGGATTGGTTTTTCTTCAGCCTCTCCTGTTTTAATTTTGAAAATCAATTTATCAAGCTCACGTTCAAGATCTTGCAGCCAAACCTCTCCATAAATTTCCTGACCAGCTAAGAGGTTCTTGTAATTTTTCTCAACTTGACGTTTCGATTGATAGATTTTATTTTCAAGAATTTTTGCATCTTTTCCAAACAAACTGAGTTTCTGAACTAGTTGAGGAGAAAGAAAACCATGTTGCCCCATTCTAAACGCTTCAGAAATTGATAAACCAGATAAAGATGACTCGCCCTCGTATCGATTAGTATCGTATGAGGACTCTGTCTGACTCCTCTCTGTATTTATTCCGTCCGCTTCGTGGACATTTTGAAGTCCATTTTGCGGACGTCCATTTTTGATACTTTCGCTATTACCAATGCTTTGGGATACTTTTTCATAGAGAACTTTACCAAAAGCATTAACCCTCTTCAGTAACTCACCATCAGCTGAATAGTGCTCCACTATTTCTAAATTAGCATCTACTAGCTGAAGATAAAGTCTATTTGGCTTATTAAGCCCTTGCCTAACTTCTCGTAAGAGACCATGTTCTTGCAGTTCTTTCTTGATCTTAGTAACTTTCATCTTTCCCTTGTCCAATAGCAGCATCAGGTCAGAAACTGTAAAAATTAGAAATACCGCTCCATTTTCATCAACGTAATCTCTATTTCCCTTCTGGAATGAACTGATACTTAATTTACAACGATTATAAAGAGCGCCATAAGCTAACTTAGCATCAGATGAGAGACCCGTGTAAGAACTAGTCAATTTGACATAGCCGTTCTCATTGTGTTGAATACGGGTGAAAAATATTTCTGGAATTTGATAAAAAGTTAGAGTAGCTAGTTGATCAATTGTGATATCCGCCATTAGTAGCCTCCTACAACTTGTAACCTCAAGCCACCAGCTTCAGGAAAATATACAAGATGAGCCTGTTCTAACTCCTCAATAGCTGCAATAGCACGTTTTCTAGTCCATCCCATCGTCTTCATCAAATCGAAAATCATTACGTCTCTAGCTAAACTTGAAACGTTTGTTTGGTGTTGCTTCATAGATAATCCTTTCTTTAAGTAAGCCACTTTATATTCATACTTGTAGTAATTCTTCTGATAGTAAGCTAGTCTCTTTTGCATTTTCAAAACCAGCAATATAGGCCTCATAATCAACGTCAACTTTAACATTAATGGTTCTATTATTTAAACTCCCCATGCGACGATGTTGTTCTTCCAAAACTTCTGCTGGGATTTTTACCATCAAACCAAATTCTTCTGATGATTGAGCCTGGTCCTGAAAACGTTGATCTATTCCGTTTAAGAAACCTAGTAAGTACGATTTCTTATAGTCTTTCCATCTTGCTCTTGAGACTGTAGGGAAAAGTCGTTTCAGCCGGTATTTAAGGTATAAGAGCGCACCTTCGTAAACCTTACTACAAAGTTCAGCATCAGATTGATATCCAAAGAAAATTATCTGTGTGATGCCGTCTTCAGGAAGTCGTCTTCTTATCGTTTTACATCTAAAATTTTCGCCTAAAATACCTGCTAACTTTTCTTGCCACCATGGAAGTCTATATTCCCATGTTCCTATTGTTTCACCAATATCTTTTTGAGTTTTACTATTCGTTAAATCATTCATGGAAAGATTATGCTTCACCATAAGTCTTTGAGCCATCAGAAGGGCAGTCTGCCCCTCTTCATCGTTTGGTGCATCGTAAGCTAATTCTAAAAGATTTTGTATCTTCTCAATAATTTTATTATCCATATCAATCCACATGTTTATACTTTCTAGGCAAAGAACTAGCGTAATGTTTTGAATCATTAACCTTTGCATTATAAAAAATCATATTATTTTCAATAATTTCTTGCCATTTAGGAATCTCCTCACGACAAATACGATTAAGTCCATAAAAGTTCCTTACAATAAATCTAACGGCTCCAATATGATCTCCTAAACCAACAACACACAACACATCATGTTCCATATCATATACCCAATGACTTTTTGAATTTCTCAGTATTTCCCAAGCAAATTCCCAATCTCTCTCAAGCCAATCATGACCTGGTCTGTAATAAACTTTTGTCTGACAAGATTCATCATTAAATCCATAAAAACAGTGACTACATAGCGTTCTGTTTTTGTCTACCCACCAGCAAGAACCATACTTTTCATTGATGCAAGGTGTAACCCAGTTGCAAGAACATCGTCTACAAATTCCAGTTTCCATGCTTTACTCCTTCCTACCTAGACATATCCATTACAATTTCAATATTATCTGACATTTTTCCTCCCAAAATACAAAAAAGAACTAACGGATTTTCCGTTAGTTCAATATTTTCTATTTATCTCAAAACACTAGACACTTACACAGTAAAATTCCTAAAAAAATAACAAGCAAACCACCTAAGTAGGTCAAGAGAAAATATCTGTAAAAGACCTTCTTATCAGCCAAGAGTTTTTGGAGTTCATCATTCAAGGTTGAAAAAGTGGTTAAACCTCCACAAAATCCTGTGGCAAGGATAAGATAGACTTCTTTAGACTCCACATGATTGTAAAATAAACCAACTAAAAAACAACCCAGTAGATTAGCTATGAGAGTTCCTAGAGGCAGTACTGAACCATGATTATAACGTGAAAAGAAATAACGCACAAGGGCACCTAGTCCACAAGCAAGTGCTAAATACATGATTACCATTTCTTCCTCCCTAAACAATAAGCCAATAAAAGCCCTCCACCAATGCTCAGAACTAGATAGATTAGTAAACTTAGGTAAGAACCTGTATCCAGCAATTTTACACTATCTAACATGAGGCTAGAAAAAGTCGTTAAACCTCCACAGAAGCCAGTTCCAAGCGCTAAAATGACGCCTTTACTGCTACCCTTATAAACTAGATAACCTTTTACAAGATAGACTAAGCAGAAAATTCCTAAATAGTTAGCAAAGAGAGTTCCCCATGGAAAATCTGGACTGGCTGGCAACCATTTGGAAATCAAATAACGGACAAGGCCTCCTAGCATGGCAGCTAGAAAGATTCCTAGTGGGTAAAATTGTTCTTTTTTCATTTGATGTTTTTATCCTGATAATCGCGCGAACGTTTGAGAATGTCTGAAAAAATCGCGACAATTGACTCTTCGTATTTTTTATTGCTGACACGACTTCTGACTTTTTCAAAGATAGCCTCTTCTCTTTTGGTGTCCAAAATCGGTTTCCCTGAAGCCTTTTTATAAGCAACTACGCCTTCCACAAGATGCATTCTTTCTTCCAAGAGCTTCACGATTTGATCATCAATCTGATCGATTTCTTGTCTAATAATATCTAAATCCATAGAGTCTCCTTTTTATTTGAATGATTTTAGCAAAAATCTTCTAGATGGAATGGTACATTCTTAGGAACAACTAACAAAAACTGCACTGACAACTTTCATCAGTGCAACTTCATGCTTATCCTACTTTAGCAGCCAATTCTTCTGCAAATTGTTCCAAGCGTTCGATATCTTCTTCTTCTGCAGAGAGATCCACTTTGACGCATTCTGATCCCTTTTCAGCTCCTGTTGCCACAAATACACGATCAAAGTCATCAACAGCTTTACAGAACTCATCGTAGAAAGTATCGCCTGATCCTACCACACCGTAGATTTTGCCACTCAAGTTAAGATCTGCTAGGTCTTCGTAGAAGTCCATCATCTCATCTGGTAACTCTCCATCACCGTATGTGTAGGTTGCAACGATTGCGATATCTGCTTCAAGAAAGTCAGATGCGTCAACAGTTGTACACTCATCAACATCCACCTCTAAGCCCAATTCACGCAATTTATCTGCTACAATATCTGCAATTTCTTCGGTATTACCGGTCATACTGGCAAATACAATTTTTGCTAATGCCATATCGTCCTCCTCAATTTATCTTTCTCCATTATATCACATCTTTTTCATTTTAAAAATAAAAACTCTTGTGCTACAATGAAATAAGAAAGAATTGAGGTCACTTATGGAAATTTGCCATCAAATTTTAGAAAAAATTAAAGCATACGATACCATCATCATTCACCGTCACATGAAACCGGATCCTGATGCCTTAGGAAGTCAGGTTGGACTCAAAGCGCTTCTGGAACACCATTTCCCAGAAAAAAAAATCAAGGTAGTTGGTTACGATGAGCCAACCCTAACATGGCTTACAAAGATGGATCAGGTAGAAGACAAGGATTATCAAGGTGCGCTTGCTATCATCTGTGATACAGCAAATACCGCTCGTATCGATGATAAACGTTATACTAATGCTGAAACCATTATTAAAATTGATCACCATCCAAATGACGAAGTCTATGGAGATCTTGTTTGGGTAGATACCAACTCTAGCAGTGCCAGTGAGATGATTGCTCTCTTTGCTGAAGCAACTAACCTAGAATTATCCGACTACGCTGCTAAAATGCTCTGTGCTGGAATTATTGGCGATACCGGCCGTTTCCTTTATCCGTCTACTTCTGCTCGTACCCTTCGAATTGCTAGTAAACTAAGAGAACATAACTTTGACTATGCTGAATTAACACGTAAAATGGATACCATGAGCTTTAAAATCGCTAAACTTCAAGGTTATGTCTATGATCACCTAGAAGTTGATGAAAATGGTGTCGCACGTGTCATACTGACTCAAGAAATTCTAAAAACATATCAGGTAACAGATGCAGAAACAGCAGCCATTGTTGGAGCTCCAGGCCGCATCGATACAGTTAATCTTTGGGGAATCTTTGTCGAACAAACAGATGGCCACTATCGCGTTCGACTTCGCAGTAAATTCGTTCCAATCAATGGTGTTGCAAAAGAACATGATGGTGGAGGTCACCCACTTGCAAGTGGTGCTAACTCCTATAGCCTAGAAGAAAATGAAGTTATCTATCAAGAATTAAAAAACTTACTGAAAAAATAGATAAAAAGCTTGCCAAACTTATCAGAATCTGATAGACTAGTATGGTAACAATCTATGGCTCGCAAAGAGACCATGGCAGAAAGGAAATATTGCAAAATGAAAAAAGATATCCATCCAGAATATCGCCCAGTTGTCTTCATGGACACAACTACTGGTTACCAATTCCTTAGCGGTTCAACAAAACGCTCTAACGAAACTGTTGAGTTCGAAGGCGAAACTTACCCATTGATCCGTGTGGAAATTTCATCGGACTCACACCCATTCTACACTGGACGTCAAAAGTTCACTCAAGCAGATGGACGCGTGGATCGTTTCAACAAAAAATACGGTCTCAAATAATCATAAAAAGAACAGTTCCGACTGTTCTTTTTTGTTTCTTCAAATTAGGAGTCAACGACTACTGCTGTTCCACTACAAGTGACCATCAGCATACCATTTTCAGCACCTAAAGTTTCATAGTCCATTTTTATACCTATAATAGCATTTGCTCCACGTTCACTTGCACGCTCCATCATTTCTGCTATAGCTTCTTCTCTTGCTTGAGTCAATTCACCTTCATAACTACTCGCTCGACCTCCAAAAACATTACGGAAGCCAGCAGCCATATCTTTGAACATATTAACGCCAGCAACCACTTCACCAAAGACAATTCCTTTGTAGGCTAGGATTTTCTTTCCTTCAATTCCCGTAGTTGAAATAATCATCTTCCTTTCCTCCTAACTTCTTTTATATAATTGTAAACCCTTTCACTAACTCTGTCAAGAAATACTATAAGGGGCTCAGTGGTTGAAAGGAAACTCTTCTCACCATCCTTGTTTGCTATCCATTTAGTGCCAATTGTATGGATGGTGGCCTAAATCCTTTTCTTTGCAAGCCTAACTTGAGATAGGCTTCTCAGCCTCACTATTCTTACCAATAGTAGAGCTTAAAATCTATGACTGGTATAAAAGAGACTGTTCTTCCCTGCCCCAAAATTGCCCCAAAACTACAGAAAAAGCCTATCGACCAAGCTAGAAAGCTTCATACAATAGGCTTTTTCTAAATTCATTATTTAACAGCGTCTTTAAGAGCTTTACCAGCTTTGAATGCTGGAACTTTTGAAGCTGCGATAGTGATTTCTTTACCAGTTTGTGGGTTGCGACCTTTACGTGCTGCACGCTCACGAACTTCGAAATTACCAAAACCAATCAATTGAACTTTTTCACCAGCTGCAAGGTAATCAGCTACTGCTGCAAATACAGCATCAACTGCTGCTGCTGAGTCTTTCTTTGTCAATTCTGTAGCTTCTGCTACTTTAGCGATCAAATCTTGTTTGTTTGCCATGTTAATAATTCCTCCAAATATTTTCTAATTAACAATTACAATCATATCCTAAATTCTCTTGTAGGTCAAGTCAAAAACGCTATTTCTTGCTATTTTCTTTATTTTTTTAGGACTCATATCTGACTAAAATAGCCCAAGCATTTTCACCTGTATGTGTCTGAATAATCGAACCTGTTTCAAGTACAGAGATTGGTTTTTCAACGAATGGTTGTAGGATTTCTTTCATCTCTTCTGCCCAGTCTCTAGTTCCAGAATAGGAGATACCAATTTCGGCAACAGAACGTTCTGACAATTTTGAAACTAGCTCATCCAACCATTTCTTAAAGGTCTTAGCCCCACGTCCTTTCACGATTGGTTGTAATTCGTCATCCTTCATCTGCATGACTACTCGGATATTTAATAGAGAGCTTAAAAGACCTGTCACTCGACCAATACGGCCACCTTTAACAAGGTTTTCTAAGGTAGAAACACCGATGTAGAGCTCTGTATTTTTCTTGACTTCTTCAACATGAGCCACAATTGTTTCTATGTTTTGTCCTTCTTGAGCTAACTTAGCTGCCTCAACCACTTGAAATTTTAGGGCTTGATCTGTAAAGGAACTATCCAATACGGTCACATTAGCCGTTGATAAACTTGCACCCTGACGAGCTGCTTCGACAGTTCCTGATAAGATATGAGACATATGAATGGCTAAAATTTGACTACCGTCTTTACTTAACTCATCAAAAATCTCAGCAAAGAGTCCAACTGGAGGTTGACTTGTTTTAGGCAGATTTTTACTCTCTTTCATCAAGCGAAGAAATTCCCCTTCTTCAAGATCAGCATCCGAATAAAGAACACTATCAATCATTACAGAGAGCGGAACGACGGTAATATTTAATTCTTTGACCACTTCTGGTTCAATGGTAACAGAAGAATCTGTTACGATTTTTACTTGTGTCATAATTCAAATCTTTCTATATTTCACTTTTTGAGTGAATTTTTTCAATTTAACTATAACAATTATATCAAAAAAATGCTAAAAATTCATACTGTATCTATTCATTTTTATGATTGAATTTATAGATTTTTAAATCTTTCATTTTATAAAAATAGTCGCCTGCTAAGACGACTATTTTGGTATCATCATAAACGTTCATACAAATCTTGCATCTGTATGTCATCAGGAACCAACTTGAGATAGTGTTGGATCTGTTCTTTTGCTTCTTCAAACCTTCCAAGTTCGCGTAATAGATGAATGTATTGCTCTAAAAACTCAGGATTTTCCTTGAGTTCTGAAACCAATGCCTGATAAGATTCATAGGCAACATCCAAATCTTCAGTTTCTTGGTAACTCCGTGCAATCATCCACTTAGTCAAGAGATTTTCTGGCTCATATACTTCTAAGGCTAGAATATCCTCATACCGTTCTTGCTCCTGATACATGGTTGCTAGTCGCAAGAGGATTTCTTCTTGGTCTTCCGCATCTTCTTGAGCTTGAAGAAGATAAGCTTCCGCCTGCTCAGGTTGATGCAATTCGTAAGATAATTGTGAAGCAAGGAGTAGTAAACGTGTTTCGAATGGATTTTTTTCCAAACCTTGTTGAGCTATCAGTAAGGCTTGCTCAGTCTGGTGTTCCTTATGTAGAGCCTGACTATAACCATACTCATACCCTTCAAAATCTGGAGAAATAGTATCCAGTTGTTTAAAATATAAAACTGCCTTTTGATATTCCTCTTGATCAAAGTAAAGACTTGCTAATTCAAATGCAGTCTGATCTTCATACTCTAACTCTAAAGCTTTTTCTAAAAACTCTATGGCTGATTCAAACTTTCCAAGTCGAGCATAGGCAGTTCCAATTCGTTGATAGGTCGAAATCCCTGTCTGCTCATATATTTCACGATTATCCAGTTGAGCATAGCCCTTAATCGCTTCTAAATCATTTCCAAGTTCACTATCTAACTCTGCTAGCCCAAAAATCAATAAAAGATCATCAGAATAATTAAGAGCTTCTAATAGCTTGTCGCGAGCTACATCCGTCAATCCTTCCATTTGATAGAAATCAGCCTTTAAAACAAGAGCAGATACATAAGAATCGCTATTGGGTTGAATTTCTTCCAGATAGGCAAATGCTTCTTCAATTTGTCCGTCTTCACTTGCGATACTAGCTAGATTGAGATTTACTTCTGGAAATATTGGAGCTAGTTTTTCATAGATTTGACGAGCTTGTGGATAAAAACCAATACCTTCTAGATAATAAGCCAGTTCCAGAAGAAGATCATCAGAGTCTTCTACCAATGCTTTTTGAAAATAGTAATCAGCTCTTGTTAAATCTTGCTGATCCAAAGCTTCAAGCATTTCTTGACTATTGCTCACCTTCAACCTCCTCTTCTAACTCATACAGACCACTAACTTTTTTATACCATTCAAAAATAGCTGAAATAACAACTTTGGCTGAAGCATAAACAGGAATTCCTAATAGGACTCCCCAAACACCAAACATAGAACCAGACGTCAACAAAACGAATAGAATAGTGATTGGATGGATGTTTAGCTGACTACCTAAAATCAATGGAGACACAAAACGACCTTCAATTGTCTGCTCTACGATAAAAACGATAATAACTTTCAAGAGCATAACTGGTCCAGCAATTAACCCTAAGACCAGAGCTGGTATCATAGCAAGGAAACTTCCAAGATAAGGGATAAGATTTAAGACCCCAGCAGTAATACCAAGAGTCACCGCATATCTCAAACCAATAATTTTAAAGAAGATGATAAACATAATTGCCACGATAATAGCAACAGTAATTTGTCCTCTAACATAGTTAGAAAGTTGTTGGTTCACATCCGTTAGAACCTTACCTACTGGTTCTCTCAATTTATTTGGTAAGAATTGAGTGATATGATCTCTCAACCCTTTTCCATCTCTAAGGAGATAAAAGAGCATAAACGGCATGATAATTAGAGCGACAATGACTTGAGACGTTCCACTGATAAGAGCACTCACCCAGTTCACAGCCTTAGAAGATATATTACTTGCCCAAGCAGTTGCTTGTGTTGAAAACTGAGCCAGAACCTGTTCCAGTTGAGGTCTAAAGTCATCTGGCAAACGCTTAGTTACAAGATCATCAATAACTCTATCAGCATCTTCGAGATAATTTGGTACATTTTGCGCAAAAATAACTACTTGACGTTGAAGATTTGGAATCGCAACAGCCAGACCAATAATCAGAAGTATAGCAATAATGACAAAGATTATACTAATGGCTAAGACACGATTTATCTTGTACTTCTCCATCAAATCCACCAGTGGGTTTAAGAGATAAAAAAGCAATCCTGATAAAATAACAGGTAACATGACCACTGATAAAAAATCAACGACAGGGATAAATAAAAAACTAATCTTACTTAAAATAAAAATATTGAGACCTAGTAACAAGGCTACCAAAAATACAGTAACAGCCTTATTATCTAAAAACCATTTAAAAAACCAAGATAAATTAAAATGTTTCTCTTTTTGTTCCATATCTACTTCCTTTCCTTTGTCTTTTCATTATACCATTTTTACAGAGAATAAACTGTTTTTAAAGTGTTGAGGTGACGATTGAAAACTCTAAAAATCCATCTTGCATTTTACTAATTTTATACTTAGAAGTTTCATTCTTTTCCCTACCATTATCTTCAGTTATCCCAATTTATGATATAATAGAAACATCTTTATTTAGAGGTATAGATATGATTGAAACAATTTATTTCGGAACCTACACTCGTCGCTTATCCCAAGGGATTTATCAAGCTGATTTTGATACAGAGACTGGGCAATTATCAAATCTTAAACTATTTACTACTGAACCAAGTCCTACCTATCTTGCATTTGATCAAGAAAATCACCTCTACACTGTCGGTAGCAAAGACGGACAAGGGGGAATTGCTGCCTATCAAACTGATGGTACTTTGCTTAACCATGTTGTAACAGAAGGAGCCCCTCACTGTTATGTTGCTGTTGATGAAAAACGTGGCCTAGTATACGGTGCTAACTATCATAAGGGACAAGTTCTGGTCTATAAACGAAAAAAAAATGGTAGTCTTGAATTGGCTGATACAGTTCAACATAGCGGTCATGGTCCTCATGAAAATCAAACTACTCCACATGTACACTTTACAGATTTAACACCAGATCAGTATTTAGTGACTTGCGACTTGGGTACTGATGAGGTTACTACTTATGATGTCAATCCAGAAGGAAAACTAAATAAGCTAGCTACTTACAACTGTAGCCCTGGTGCTGGTGCACGTCACCTTGTTTTTCATAACCACTACAAGATTGCTTATCTCATCTGTGAACTCAATAGTTCAATTGAAGTATTGATTTATGATGGTGTTGGCGCATTTGAAAAAATGCAAGTTATTTCTACACTCCCTGAAGGATTTAATGACTTTAATGGAACTGCTGCAATTCGTCTCTCAGAAGATGGAAAATATCTTTACGCATCAAACCGTGGTCACGATTCTATTGTAGTCTACACAATTCTAGCTGATGGCAGTTTAGAATTGTTGGAATTCGTTCCTACAAACGGAAAAACTCCTCGAGATTTTATTCTCTCACCAGACCAAGAATTTCTCATCGTCGTTCATCAGGATTCTGATAATGCAACAGTATTTAAACGCAATCCAGAAACTGGTCGTCTTGCAGAACTTTCCAATGATTTCCACGTTCCCGAAGCGGTTTGCGTCACATTTTAAACATAAAAAAATGAACTTGATTCTCAAATCAAGTTCATTTTTTTATAATTTATTTCCGACATTGATTCGGTTAATAGCACGTTGTAATGCAATCTTAGCACGACGCTCTTGGTCAATCAAGTGTTTGTCTTGCGCTTCTTCGATTTCACGTTCTGCACGAAGTTTGGCACGTTCTGCACGGCTAATATCGATATCACGAGCACGCTCAGCTGAGTCTGCAATAATGGTAATGACATCATTAGCAATCTCAATGATTCCTCCGTTTACTGCTATCCAGTTGACATGAGAATCATCATCAATACGTTTGACTTTAACTTCATCAACTGCTAATACCGCAATCATATTTTGATGTCGTGGCAAGATCCCCATCTCACCATCCAGAGTTCGAACCGATACAAAGCTGGCATGGTGATCATAGACGAGGCCATCTGGTGTCACGATCTGGACAGTTAACTGAGCCATAGATCACCTCTTAAAATCCCATTTTTTCAGCCTTAGCGATAACATCTTCGATTGAACCTACTCCACGGAAGGCATCTTCTGGGAGATGATCGTGTTTACCGTCGAGAATTTCCTTAAATCCACGAACTGTTTCCGCTACTGGAACATAAGAACCTGGTTGACCAGTAAATTGTTCCGCAACGTTGAAGTTTTGTGAAAGGAAGAACTGAATACGACGGGCACGAGCAACCAAAGTCTTTTCTTCATCAGAAAGTTCATCCATACCAAGGATGGCGATGATATCTTGCAACTCATGGTAACGTTGAAGAACACGTTTGACCTCAGCCGCAACTGCGTAGTGTTCTTCTCCAACGATTTCAGGTGCCAAGGCACGTGAACTTGAAGCAAGTGGGTCAACGGCTGGGTAGATACCCAATTGAACCAATTTACGTTCCAAGTTGGTAGTTGAATCCAAGTGAGCGAAGGCTGTTGCTGGCGCTGGGTCAGTATAGTCATCTGCTGGCACGTAGATAGCCTGGATAGAGGTTACAGAACCTTTCTTAGTTGAAGTGATACGTTCTTGCAATTGACCCATTTCTGTTGCGAGGGTTGGTTGGTAACCAACGGCTGATGGCATACGACCCAAAAGGGCAGATACTTCTGAACCAGCTTGTGTGAAACGGAAGATATTGTCAATGAAGAGAAGAACGTCTTGGCCTTCTACATCACGGAAGTATTCAGCGATTGTCAAACCAGTAAGGGCAACACGCATACGTGCTCCTGGTGGCTCATTCATCTGACCAAATACCATGGCTGTTTTCTCGATAACGCCTGACTCTTTCATTTCCCAGTAGAGGTCGTTTCCTTCACGAGTACGTTCTCCAACACCAGTAAATACTGAGATACCACCGTGTTCTTGGGCAATGTTATGAATCAATTCTTGGATCAAGACAGTCTTACCAACTCCGGCACCACCGAAGAGTCCGACTTTACCACCTTTAAGATAAGGGGCAAGAAGGTCGATAACCTTAATCCCTGTCTCGAGGATTTCTGAAGAGGTAGACAACTCATCAAAAGTAGGTGCTTTTTTATGAATTGGCTGGCGCTCTGCGTCTTCTCCAAAAGGAGCTTCCAAGTCAATGGTATCTCCCAAAACATTGAAGACACGTCCCAAGGTTTCTTTACCTACTGGTACAGAGATTGGACGACCTGTGTCCAACACTTCCATTCCACGAGTTAAACCATCTGTTGATTCCATGGCGATGGTACGAATCATACCATCTCCCAACTCTAAGGCTACTTCAAGGACGATTTTTGTTTTCTTTTCGTCATTTTTGTAGACGACAAGTGCATTGTTAATCTCAGGTAGTTTTTCACCTGCTGCAAACAAAACGTCTACAACGGGTCCGATAACCTGAGCAATTTTACCTGAACTCATCTCCTTCTCCTATTCTATATAAGATACTGTCGGTTCCTAGTTTTGCTAGGTCCTAAGTTCATTGATATGAGCAGGATGGCTTTATTCTAAAGCGCTAGCTCCTGCCACGATTTCTGTGATTTCTTGTGTAATCGCCGCCTGTCTGGCACGGTTATACTGGATTGTCAAATCATTAATCACTTTTTTTGCATTATCAGTCGCTGTTTGCATGGCTGTCATACCGGCAGCATTTTCAGCTGTCTTGGCATCAATAATAGCACCATAAATCATACTTTCTGCAAACTGTGGTAGCAATTGATCCAAGATTTCTTCACGACTTGTTTCAAGGTCAAAGGTCAAGCTATAGTTATCATCTGCTTCATTTGGATCCAAGTCCACGATTGGAAGCATCTGCTCTACACGCATTTGACTTGTCAATGTATTCACGTGGTGGTTGTAGCAAACATAGAGCTCATCAAAAAGTTCATTTTGATACATTTCAATCGTTTTAGAGATAATCTTACGAACTTCATCGAAGCTTGGTTGACTGGCTAGACCACGCAATTCATAAATTGGCTGAATACCACGAGCTTTAAAGAAGTCTGCTCCCATACCACCGATACAGATAACTTCAAAATCATCACCTGATGGATGGTATTCCTTCTGAATTTCCATGACGGCCTTCAAGATGGAAGAATTATATCCTCCAACAAGACCACGGTCAGATGTAATGACGATATAGCCTGTTTTTTTGACTGGGCGGCTAATCAACATTGGATTTGTTGATCCGCCGGCACCATCTCCGTGAAGGATATCTGTAACCAACTTACGCACTTTTTGTGCATAAACTTGGAAGTTACGAGCTGCTTCTTCAGAACGACCTAACTTAGCAGCAGAAACCATCTGCATCGCGTTAGTAATTTGACTAGTATTTTTTGTTGAGGCGATTTTTGTTTTAATATCATTTAGAGATACTGCCATCTGACACCTCTATTCCTATTGGAAGCTAGATTGATTGAGAAACTCAGTAATCGCAGCATCCAAGACTGCTTCATCTGGCAAGTCTTTTGTTTCACGAATGGTTTCCAAAATCTCAGGATGTTGAGCATCAAAGAACATATGGAACTCTTCTTCGAAACGAACGATATCGTCTACAGGAATTGTATCCAAGAAACCATGGGTCAAAGCATAGAGAATAGTAACTTGTTTCTCAACAGGTAATGGTTTGTGAACTGGTTGTTTCAAGACTTCTACAGTACGACGACCACGGTTCAATTTAGCCTGAGTAGCTGCATCCAAGTCAGAACCAAATTTAGTGAAGGCTTCCAACTCACGGTATGAAGCAAGGTCGATACGGAGTGTACCAGCAACCTTCTTCATGGCTTTAATCTGAGCAGAACCACCAACACGAGATACAGAAGAACCTGCATCGATAGCCGGACGGATACCAGCATTAAAGAGACTATCGCTTAAGAAGATTTGTCCATCTGTAATAGAGATTACGTTTGTAGCGATATAGGCTGAGATATCTCCTGCTTGTGTTTCGATAAATGGAAGAGCTGTGATAGATCCACCACCAAGTTCATCAGAAACTTTAGCAGAACGCTCAAGCAGACGACTGTGAAGGTAGAAGACATCCCCTGGGAAGGCTTCACGACCTGGTGGACGACGAAGCAAGAGAGAAAGTTCACGATAAGCTACCGCTTGTTTAGATAAGTCATCATAAACGATCAAGACATGCTTACCTTGGTACATAAATTCTTCAGCCATAGCAACTCCTGCATAAGGTGCAAGGAAAAGCAATGGTGAAGGTTGTGAAGCTGACGCTGTCACAACGATTGTGTAATCCAAGGCTCCGTACTGGCGAAGTGTTTCTACTTGTGTACGAACTGTTGATTCTTTTTGACCAATCGCTACATAGATACAAATCATATCTTGACCTTTTTGATTCAAGATTGCATCGATAGCGATGGTGGTTTTCCCTGTTTGACGGTCACCGATAATCAACTCACGTTGTCCACGACCGATTGGAACAAGGGCATCAATAGCTTTCAAACCAGTTTGCAATGGTTGTGATACTGATTTACGTTGCATAACCCCAGGAGCTGGCGCTTCAACTGGACGAGTTTTGTTTGTGTCGATTGGACCAAGCCCATCTACTGGGCGACCAAGTGGATCCACGACACGTCCAATCAAGCTATCACCAACTGGAACTTCCATGATTTTTCCTGTACGACGAATGGTGTCGCCTTCGCGGATATCTGTAAAGTCTCCAAGGATGATAATACCAACATCTGTTGATTCTAAGTTTTGCGCCATACCATAAGAGCCGTTTTCAAAAATCAACAACTCTCCACTCATGGCATTTTCAAGGCCATGAGCACGCGCAATTCCGTCACCGATGTAGGTTACAACACCAGTTTCAGTCACATCAAAATTGGGTTTGAAATTTTCAATTTGTTGCTTAATTAAAGCGCTGATTTCTTGTGCGTTAATTGCCAAAAGAACACCACTTTCTATTTCAAATTTTCCTTAACAACTTTAAGTTGTTGTTTAATACTAACATCAATTGTCTTGTGATTGGCGATAATAACAAAACCACCAATTAAACTATCGTCGATTTCTTCTTTAATGCTACGCACTTTTAAAGACATCTTTTTCTCTATAATAGGAAGTAGACGTTCTTTCTGTTCATCCGTTAGGGGATGAGCAGATAGAATCGTTACTTCAAAACGATTCGTTTCTCTCTCAAGACGGTTTAAACAATCTACAATCACATCATAAAAAAGATTTGATCGATGATTGTACAACAGAACTTGAATGAAGTTTTGTAATAATGGCGATGCAGAGTCTTTGAAATAACTGACTGTTTTTTCCTTGTCAGACTCATCAACATCTACCTGAGCCAAAAAAGAAGGCAAGTCTGTTTCTTCAGCGACTTGCTTAATCTGGGTCAAGTCTGAGAAGATAGAATCTTCTTCTCCTTTTTCAATCACCAATTGGACAAAAGGCATGCTGTATTTTTCAATTACCTTTACTGTCTTTTTGTCCATTAAGCTTCTCCTAGCTGATCAATATACTGATCAATGAGTTCTTTATGGGCATGACCGTCAAGGTTTTGTGAGATGATTTTTCCAGCTAGACTAACTGTCAAATCTGCTACCTCACCTTTAACGCTTTGTAAAGCCTCAGCTTTATTTTGCGCAATTTCTTGGTTAGCTTTTTCTTTCAAGCGACCAGCTTCTAGCTTAGCTTCAGCCAGAATATCTGATTTGCTCTTTTCAGCTGTTTCCTTTGCATTCTCGATAATCGTTTTAGCTTCGGTACGGCTACCTGCTAGCTCAGCCTCTCGCTTACTTGCTAGTTCCTCAGCCTTTTTACGAGCTTCCTCAGCACCATCAATATCTGAAGAAATCTTTTCAGCACGTTGATCCAAAATACTGGTAATATTTCCCCAAGCATATTTCTTAACTAAAAAAATTAATAAAAGGAAGGAACCAGCGATAAGAATAAAGTCACCGATAATGGTACTAATAGTTAAATCCATCTTCTAATCCTCCTCTACTTACTCTTCCTCACCATTTACCTTTTTACCAATGTACATAGAAGACAACATGGTAAATACATACGCTTGAATACATGAAATGAAAATTGAAAAGGCTGTCCATAACATGTTTGCAATAAAGGCAAAAGGATACCAATAAAAGGCATATTGTGACAAGGCTAATAACAATCCTGCCAAGACCTCACCGGCGAAAATATTTCCGTAAATCCGAATCGCCAAGGAGGCAAAATTGGTGAACTCTTCTAAAACGTTCATCGGAGTCATAAAGCCAGGAGTAACAAATGCTCTCAAATATTCTTTAACGCCTCTACGACGAATTCCTTCTACATGGGCGATCAAAGTGATCAATAAGGAGAGGGATAAATCGTATCCAAGGTTGGCTGTTGGGGAAGTCCACAAGTTATAACCGTTTGTTGTTTGTACTTTTGCCATTAAGCCAATATTGTTGGCAACCAAGATAAACAGAAATAGAGAGAACAAGAACAAGGAATAATCCTTGATATATGAATCTCCAATGTTTGGTTTTGTAAAACCAATCACAAAGTCATAAATCATCTCAAGAGCATTCTGTTTGCCCTTTGGACGGATGGCCATTTTACGACTTGCCCAGTAGACAAAGGCAAAAACCATCAAAACAGTTACAAGAGACATGGCAAGCAGGGTCAAATCAAAGGATATTGGTCCAATATTAACGGTTGGATTCAAACTTTCTTCCATGGTTTGACACCTCCATTTCTAAATAGAGTTGTCTATTTGATAACGAATGACATCGCCAAGGTTACAAAGAAAGTTCCTTCGATAAAGGCAATCCCCATGATCATCAAACTACGCAATTGTGGAATGATATCTGGTTGGCGTGCTGCAGATTTGAACAAACCGTTCATCAAAAATCCTTCTGCAAGAGATACACCCATACAGGCAAGACATAGACCGAAAAATGTTAAATTCATGACGAATTCTCCTTTTTTAAATTAAATTTACTTCCCTAGTTTAGTCCTAAAATTTGCTTTTGTCAACTCTTTACTAGCATTGAAAGCGTTTCTAATCATTTATTTCTATTTTTACGATTTTCAAGACAATTATATAGAAAATTTTAATGTCTTTTCAGATTATTTTTCTTATCTTTCCTATTTTTCTGAAAAGAAAAATCCAAGTTTCAAAACCTGGATTTATCGTTTCTTATTTGAAATAAATTGAATGGTGGCTCTGGCAAGCTGGATTAAAGAGTGCTGCACAATAAGGACAGCTCCCCTTTTCTCTATACTCCTCATAAGTTAGGGTCTTCTTACAGGAACCACATAAGATAGGTTTATCCTGTTTTAGATTTAAAGGATAAGGAGAAAATGTGTGCGACTCTAGTTCATTGTGACACTGATAACAGGCATAGTATTTCTTACACTCATTACACTGGAGCGCTACGATATCTTTATCACTATGGTAATGAACACATCTGCTTTCATCATCTACTAGTAATCCATGAGCTTGAACCATTGACTTTCCTTATCTAGGCACGAACTGTAACGCTTGTTCCATCTTCTTTGTAAAGATTAATCAAACCTTCTTTCAAAGCACGGACCATATCACCTGCTTGTACTGGTTGTGGAACCTTGATAGTTAAAAGTTCCATTGGATTTGGTGCACGGTCAATCTTGTTACCTTTGGCATCATGAAGGTCTTCGATATAAGTTTCAAAATGGCGGAAACCTGGGCCATAAAACTCAACTTGGTCTCCTTCGTTGATAACGTTACGTTGGCGAATAGTTGCTGTTTGCGTTGCATCATCATAAGATACTACTTCAGCAACAAACTTGTATTCTGGAATCTTACGACGAGCACCGAACAGTTGTTCGTTTTCAGATGGTGTTCCGTAATAGAAACCTGTAGCCAATTCACGTTGAGCTACCTTCCACATTTCATCAATCAAGTCTTGCTTGATAGCTTCAAACTTTTCAGGACTTTCAAGGTAGGCATCAACGGCAGCCTTGTAGCAGTTTGTCACTGTTGAAACATAGTGGATAGACTTCATACGACCTTCAATTTTAAGACTGTCCACACCATTTTCAATCATATCTGGGATATGGTCAATCATAGACATATCAACCGCAGACATGGAGAACTCTTCAGGAATTTCTCCCTTGAGACTCTTACGCTCTTTACCAAATGGCATATCGTAAAGGTCATATTTCCAACGGCAAGATTGTGAACATCCACCACGGTTGGCGTCACGCATACTCATATGGTTAGAAAGCGTACAACGACCAGAGTAGGAAATACACATCGCACCATGTACGAATGCTTCGATTTCCACATCTGTACGTTTTCGGATTTCTGCCAGTTCTTCCATGGAAACCTCACGCGCCAAAACAACGCGAGTCAATCCAAGTTCTTTCCAGAATTCAAGAGTTTCATAGTTGGTCGCACTAGCTTGTGTTGAAAGGTGGATTTCAAGTCCTGGTGCTTCTGTTGCTGCAATCATGATTAAGGCAGGGTCAGAAACGATAACAGCTGCAATTCCAATATCACGTAACTTACGGAACCATTCTCCGGCACCTTCTTCATTTCCTTCGTGCATAACCATATTAGCAGCCACATAAACTTTAGCGCCATACTTAGCCGCGAACTGAACTCCTTCTTCCATTTGTTCGAAAGTGAAGTTTCCCGCACGACTACGTAGACCATAGGCCTGACCACCAATAAAGACAGCATCTGCTCCGTATTGAACAGCTACTTTTAGTTTTTCTAGTGTTCCTGCAGGTGATAGAACCTCAGGACGTTTCAAAGTTTTTGTCATTTTTTCTCCTATTTGCAATATAAAAGTTTGACACCAATCTTAACTATTTTATAGTAAACAGGATTCAAAATCAAGCCTTGAATGATTGTTTAGACAATTTTAATGTTTAGTTGTCTCTGAAAACGTTATTGAACAGTTTCAACATTCCAAGTAGTCCAGCCTTTAAAACGTATAGCACCCTTTTTGTCAGTTTTTAATACCAAATTCTCAAGTTCTTTATCTTCTTGGTTATTCTCCCCATTTTTAAGTTTAAATGATTTTTTCTTGTCTATTGAAATGACCGTGATTTTAGGGTGTACAGTTTTGAAGATTTCGATATCTGTCTTTTTCTTCAATGCTTGCTGATGAGTTATCACTACATCTGCTTGGAGTTTCGGATAAGACTTGGTTAAGAACTTCTCCTCTAAATTTCCAGTAACTAGAAAGGTTTGGTTTAGTAACTTTCCATACAAGACCATTGAATCCTTTTTATCGCTATTTTGGCTAGTGAATGCTTCCAAACTACTCCCAAAAATAAACAACTGCTGCCCAGTTTTAATAGCAGCTACCTTGATTTTGGTTTCCTTCAGTTTATCCATAAATTCTCTTTTAGATAATGTTTCTTCAGTTACTAGAATCTCTTCAAGCTCGAAGGCTTTACTCATTTCTAACACATGATCTAACTGCTTAGTATCACTAGTCGTTAGCACAAGTTGATCAATCTTTGCAACTCCTCGACTTTTCAGATAAGGGATTAAACTCCGTTTGGCATTGCTAGAGGAACCCCTCTCCTGCCAGGATTCTTTCTTGTCACGTTCAGATTTTTCTCCGACATCCAGTAGTATGGTCTTTCCTGTCATGTCTCTTAGGAAAATGCTCCGTCCCTGTTCCATATCTAGAACTGTGATTTCATTATCCAGTGGATGTTTGGTTACTAAAAAGAATGAGATGACAACTATGACAAGCATAGATAGTTTTTTCAAGTTCTTTCGGTAGTCGTAGATGAGAGCTAAAGTAATCAAAAGAAGAATTAAAATCCAAAGACTCGGCTGACCAAAAACAAGAGGCCTCGTAGATAGCTGAGAAATATAGCGTATGATGTTTTCTAGCCATTCAAAGAGAAAGTTGAACTGGGTGATGGGATATATAAATGACAGACAGAAGAGAATCGATAAAAGTGGCAATAGGACCATGTCAAACAAGAATGAAAAGACAATTGTCAAGAGAATGGACCACGGTTGGAATTCAGAAAAGTAAAATGATAAAATTGGCAGAATTCCCAAGGTAATAATGCAACTCTCTCTAACCAAACCTTTTATACCTGCTACTTCCTCACCAGTCATTGTCAGGATAAAGGCATAAGCACAGGAAAGAACTCCCCCAGCAGTTAAGAAAAAGTTCGGCATGATAAGAAATAGAATAAGAATCGTTAAAGCAAAATTATCCAGTGACTTAAAACCATGCTGAGCCAATAGCTTTTGTAGAAGACTTCTAATCACAGATGCTGAAAATCCTGTCAAGCCTGCATAAACTATGGAGAGGGGATAGGCTAACCATTTGAACTTCTCTTGCGTCAAACCCAAACGCAGAAGTAACTTCTTGAAAGCATCCATGAAAAATCCGACTTGCATTCCAGATAAAGCAAAAAGATGAATAATTCCTAGGCTGGAATAAAGTTCGTTCATTTCCTCAAAGTCTGTATCTAAATGTCCCAATAAAAGACCTGTCATATAATTACGCATAGGATCAGGAAAATTCCTTTTTATCCAGACAACTGCTTTTCTCCGCAAACTTGATAGATTTTCTCCAATATCCCAACTAGAAATTTGCTTTGATTCCACAATTTCGGATATAGTCAAGGTCTGATAAATTCCTTGTGTTTTGAGATAATTTCGATAATCAAAACCCGCAAAATTACTGGCTCCTTGAGGACTAGCTAACTTGCCTTTCACAACCATTTCATGTAGTTCAGATAAGTCTTGAAATTTTTCCTTTTCAGCTTCTGACTGAAGTTTATAATAGACCTGAAAGAGTCTACCGTCAGCCTTGCCACGAAAAGATAAGCTATCACCATTCACCTTGACTGTATCAGGCAAGATTCGTACCGTATCAACTGAGTCAACGTGATGTTGACCGGCTTCTTCTTGCTGCCATTTTTGAAGAATAAACCAACTCCCAAATATGCTGCAAATCAAGAGGACCTTAGTCACAGTTTTCCATGGAAATTGGAAAAAGAGGCAAACCAGTAAAAAGACAAAGCCCAAAAGTGCTAATACACTTGCTGAAAAGATTGCATAGTAAAGCCATAGGAAAAGAAAACTGAGATAGATTTTTGGAATTGGAAAGCGACTAATCCACTGTGACATATTCTTTTAGCTTTTCTATCGTTTTTGCACCAATACCAGAAACCTTTTTGAGCTCATCTACTGACTTAAATTTACCATTGGATTCACGATGGTCAATAATGTCTTGAGCACGTTTAGCACCTAAGCCTTTAACTTGTTTCAGTTCCTCTAAACTAGCTTTATTGAGATTGACTTTCTTATTTTCCTTGCTGTTGGAAGTACTTGATGTCATTTCTTGACTAGTAGCTTCTTCCTTAGTCGGAACATAGACTAGTGCTTCGTCACTAATTCTCTGGGCAAGATTGATAGACTTGCTATCAGCATTATCTGTCAGTCCGCCCGCTTTTTGGACAGCATCATTGATACGACTTCCAACTGGCAAGTCATAGATTCCAGGTGATTTGACAGCACCTTTGACATCGACAGTAATTAGATCTTGCTCCACCGCTTCTTCCTTCTGATTTCCATCTTCCTTTTCATCCGTCGAATCCTTTGGAACAGCTGCAACTTCAGTCTGCACCTTTGTTTCCTTAGCAGGTGCTTGAGCGACTGGCTTTAGGAGGAAAAATCCGCCTAAGACCAAGCCCAAACCAGCACAGATAATAATGATTTTATATTCTTTGATTTTCTCAATAAGTTCTTCCATATTTTCTCCTCTCTTAGCTTATTCGTAAGAGAAAGAAAAAACAGCTGAAAAAACTTTTCAACTGCTTACTTATTTGCAAAATAATCTTCCTTGGTCAAGACATAATGCACTCTTGTTACGATTCGACCTGGTTCTTTTTTATCCATCCTAGCATAAGGTTCTTCGTGAGAAAAGCGCATGCCTGATTTCTCCATGACCTTTCCTGAAGCAGGATTATCCTTATCGTGAAGAGCGGTCAACTTATTCATTCCAATCTTTTCAAAAGCTAGTTCAATCACGGTACGATTGGCTTCAGTTGTCAAACCTTGATTCCAATATTTTTGATGGATAATGTAACCAATGGCTGCCTTCTTAAGAACAGTATCGATCTTGTGCAAGTCAATAGTTCCGATAAACTCTCCAGTACTTTTTAGTTCAATGCCCCATCGACCCAAGGGATTGGCTAGATAAAACTGGGCAATATTATTCTTAGTTTCCTCTAAACTTTGATTGGTTGGAAAAGTATAGCGCGTATTTTCCTGGTTTGAAGCATATTCAAACATGGCTTCTGCATCATCAAGTGTCACAGGTCTAAGCACTAAGCGTTCTGTTTCGATAATTTGATGCTTCGCTAGTTTGATAAATAGTGATTCCATGATTGCACCTCCCAAAATAGGTTGCTAAAAGAATAACATAAAAGAAATAGGTTTACAAGTTTTTCTTGCAATTTAAAACGGTTTCATATACAATAAAGTCATCACAAAAACTCTGACGAATGATGTGATACATAAATTGAAACAGCTTAATAGAAAGTGAGTTATCCTATGTTAATTGGAATTCCAAAGGAAATTAAAAATAATGAAAATCGTGTTGCTTTGACACCTGCTGGTGTACAAAGTCTCATTGGTCGTGGCCACCGTGTCCTCATCGAAACAAATGCTGGACTTGGTTCTGGTTTTGCTGATGCTGACTATGAAAAGCAAGGAGCTGAAATTGTCGCAACTGCTGCTGAAGCCTGGGCTGCAGAATTAGTTGTTAAAGTGAAGGAACCCCTTGCTAGTGAGTACCAGTTCTTGCGTGAGGATTTACTTCTTTTCACCTACTTACACATGGCAGCTGCTCCAGAATTGGCTGATGCTATGCTTGCAGCTAAAACAACTGGTGTTGCTTATGAGACAGTCCGTGATACTCAAGGACAACTTCCGCTTCTCGTTCCAATGAGTGAAGTTGCTGGTCGTATGGCAGTACAAATTGGAGCCCACTTCTTGACGAAACAAGCTGGTGGTTCAGGAGTTCTACTCGGTGGTGTCCCTGGTGTTCCTAAAGGAAAAGTAACCATTATCGGTGGTGGTGTCGTTGGTACACACGCAGCTCGCATTGCGCTAGGTTTGGGAGCTCAAGTAACCATTCTTGATATCAGCGCTAAACGCCTCTCTATCCTAGAAGATGTCTTTGGTCACCAAATCCAAACACTCATGTCTAATCCATTTAATATCAAAGCAAGTGTGCGTGAAGCAGACGTTGTTATCGGTGCTGTCTTGATTCCTGGTGCCAAAGCTCCTAAATTGGTGACAGATGAAATGGTACAACAAATGCGTCCTGGTTCTGTCATTGTTGACGTTGCTGTTGACCAAGGTGGTGTTATAGCGACAGCTGACCGTGTGACAACTCACGATGAACCAGTCTATGAAAAACACGGTGTTCTTCACTATGCCGTTGCTAACATTCCTGGAGCAGTTGCTCGCACATCTACGATTGCCCTTACTAATGTGACTCTTCCATATATCGAAGCCTTGGCAGGAAAAGGATTTAAGAAAGCTATCCTAGAAGACGCAGGCTTGCTTGAAGGTGTGACAACCTATCAAGGATACCTCACCAGCCAGCCTGTTGCAGAAGGCTTGGAACGTGACTTCACTTCAATCAGTGAACTTGTCTAAAATGATTTATAATTTAAAACTACAAAAATAAGAAGCTACATAAAAACTAGCTTCTAAATCTCAAAAACGAGCATTTCCGTTCTTGGAGATGCTCGTTTTCTCATGTCATGGTTTATAATTTAAATTTTGATAGACTCTAGTTTCTAATCAATGTGATCACTATTTGTCAATATTAACCCTTTCAATCAATTCATTAGTTATCTAAACTAAGTCCATTTATAAATTTAAAAAGAGTATAAATATCAACGTAAACTTCATCATCACACTAGCTAATCTCAGTACATAAACCACTTTTTCATCTACAGATTTTGTCTTAATCTTGATCTTTTTTCTTTAATCCAAGAAATGCACCTAAGGTAAACATTATTCCGGCAATCAATGACGTGAAGACTTCGCTAACTGTTCCGGTTTTTGGCAACCTATCATTGTTAGTAGTTGATTTACTATCAATATTTGTATGTTTATTATCTATGTTCTCTGGTGCATTAAGATAAACTTCCTTCTTATTTTTAAAGTTTTTATCATTTTCATCAGGAACTGTAACTTTGACATCCTCAGTTGAATCAGATCTTTGACTTTCATCTAATTGACTATAATTTACTTGTACAGAAACTGTAGCTGTGACATCCTTAGTTGAATCAGATTTGTGTGAATGATTTTCTCTTTGTAAATCCTCCTTTTTGTAATTTTCATCTAATTGACTAGGATTTGCCTGTGGGTTGTCTTTCTTTTTGGATACATAAAAAGTAGGTTTATTTTCCTCCTCCTTTTTCTCCTCTATTTTCTTGAATACAGGTTTTATAAGGGTATCTTTTGATACATTAATAACATAGCCAGTGCCTTTTTTACCTTCGAAACCAGCAATTTCCCAGCCATCAAATTGATATCCTTTTTCTAATTCACCCTTATAGACAGGTAAAATGAAATCTTCTTCCGACACTATCGTTGAACTCATTTCTTTTCCATTTTGAATGGTCACAGTTACCATCTGAGGTTTTAGTTCGCTCACCTCTCCCGTATCCTTGTTTAAAATGAATTCTTTTACGGTCGTATTTCTTGCGAAATCTTTTACAACAATCTTAATGTTTAGTGTCTTATCTGTTAGTTGTTTAATATCATCAAATGATTTATATTCTTTTCCATTTACATAAATATGTTTGTCTTGAATCTCACCATCGAATCCATTATTTCTTTTATCATTGATATTAAAGACAACAGATTTTCCGTCAGCATATTCGATACTAGTATTTCCCTTAGGATCAATGTTTACTTCTGGTTTAACATTATCATATAAAAATTGATAGTGTACTCCAACCGCTTTCGCATTCAAATCGCTATAGCCAGTTTGAAGATAAACATTTCCATCCATATCTGTTACCTTATCTGGGAATCCGTTTGCTTTATAGTCTTTCATTCCCCAGTCCATGATGTCACCGTCTTTAACATTAAGCTTAATGTTAAAATCTCTAGTGTTATCAATGTGTAAATCTCCGTAGATTAAATAATTATCTACAACCGATTCATTAACTCTCAACTCCCAGTTAAAACCACCCTTATCAGAAATCTTACCTCTTAAATAAAATTCTGGATTTCGTACATAAATTTTATTAGATTTAGATGGATTAAAGTAGTTCTTGTCCATTGAAAGATTTACTGGTTTTGCATCAATAAATAACGTAGAGCCATCTTCTTTTATAGCTTCTACATTGGACTTATCCTCTCCAGTGTACTCTTTACCATCCTTACCAAATAATACCAGTTTAGAAGGATCTGTTACAAGATTTCCATCTTTATCGATTGCCTCCCCTTTATCGTTCATTTTAAAGGTAAACACTTGATATTTTACAATGTTAAAGCCGTCTAAAGCCGACATTAATACGGATTGAGTACTTCTTCCATCTTCAACATTTCTACTATCAGCATAAATTATTTTTTCTGAAAGGACTCTTAGATTAGGATTGGTCTTTTGGATTTTTGCTATATCTTCCTTGTTATAGACTCCATTTCCTTCTAACATATCCGTTTTTCCAGGATTATAGGTAGTCACTTTTAGTGCATAGCCTTTTCTTAGAATAATGTTATCTTTTAACAGATATTGTTGTTTTTCTGAATCAGAATAGATTTTACCAGATTCCATTTCCGTTAAATTGGTTGGTTTGTTTTTTGAAAGATCACCTTCTCCTAATTCTATTACATTTCCATAACTTGATGCATACGTATATTCTGTCTTAGTTTCCTTATTTTTTTCAGGCATTCTAATTTTAGTTTCAGCTTTTATCTGACCATCATCTTTAATAAAGAATCTCATATCTCCTGCAAAAGCTAATCCATCCACAATATCATTAATATTAGCGTATAAATCAAATGTCATTGTTTTTGAGTGGGAGTCATACTTGGTCGTTTTGATTTCTATCGATTTATAGTTATTTCCATAATATACCTTGGCATTTTTAGAAACATTACTTATCTTTCCAAGAATTTCAAAGTGTCCATCTTTAGACGGGCTTAGAACACCATAAATTTTTGATTTGATTTCATCAAGTTTTTCAGTTTCATATTGTAAGGCACTACCATCGTCATAAGCAATGATATTCCCCTTATCATCGTATTTATAATCGTATTCCTCTGTTCTCTTACCAGTTTCACTTGTAAAGTCATCAACTTCTCTAAATTTCTTTTTAATGAGTTTCTTCAAGTCTTTTCTTTCAAAATCTCTAATTGTTGAAATGGCTTTATTGATAGTCAAGCTAGATTTTTCTTCGATAGACTCTTCATTGTCTTGATGATTTTCTTCCTCAGTTGTATCTTTTTTAAGACTATCCTCTTTTCTATTTTCTAAATTTTTAAATTTAGATTCGGCAATCTCGCCAAGCTTTTGATATTTAGATGAATCTTGATCAGGATCTACTAGATAATAGGAAATCATCCCCTTTTCATCTGCATGATCAGCAAATTTAATTCTATGAATCTTTGTGAAATTGCTAGAGCCATCTAATGCAATGACTTCAATGATTTTTCCTCTTAAATCTCCTGCACCATTAATTTCATAAATGGTATTTCCGTCTTTGTCAAGTTTCCTATTTCTTCCTTGACCCTCACCTGCATAAGTTACTTCAAGATTTTTCTCAACCTCTCCATCTTCATTAACCAGAGCGGCGCCGGCATACCAAACTTCGTTGGCAATCTCGTCAAATTTTTCAGGATGTTCTTTTTGATCTCTCGCAAATAAAGTTTCATTCTTGTATTGATCTTTTACCTTGTGATAAGTATCCTTTGTGATCAGCTTAATTTTTTCAGGATTTGAAAAATCAACCGAAACAATCTTAGGGGCTGTGTTATCAATTTTTACTGGAATATAGGAAACCTGCCATGGGTAATCTTTAGTTAATCTATATTTAAATTTATAGAAATATTGACCTTCCGCAATCGGTTCAAATTGACCTCTTATCCTAGTAGCTGGATCTTTGGTATCCTTGCTTTCTGGTGCATTTTCTTCTTTCCCTCTAGGATTATAGATGAGTCCATCCCATTTCAAGTCGCCCCAAACTTTTAGCTTAGAAGATTTGATTCCCTTTGCATCATTTCTTTTAGAGTTTAAAATTCCTTTAACAAAGTGTTCTCTCGAAATGACTTTTAAGTCAATTTGATTTTCTCCCTCCTTATTTGTATTTACTATTGAAATCAATCCTTCTTCTGCACTTCTTAATACAAGTGGAGAAGGTGTTAATCCTCTCTCAAGTTGAGCATCTTGAGGATTTCCATTTGAATCTAAAGGATAAATTTTAGCAATATTAGAACCACTTGATGATGGTGCGTTGATCCCTTCGTTATTGAAAGCAAATAATTCTGGATTTTGATCTAGGGATGTTGTATTTTTATCTTTTCTATTTTGGATAACTCCTGCTGGATTAAATTTATCTATACCATGTTCTCCACCAATTCCCTTATTTAAGGTTCCTGGAATTTTTGGTTTACCATCATCATCATAACCTTCCATTGTTTTTGATTTTGAACCTTCTTCCCAGGCCCATTTATCAAGGATTGGTTCTTTATTCCAATCCCCAGCAAATCCCATTAGAGGCATCGATAAAGAAGGTTGGAAATTTGTTTTCTTACCATTGGAGTTTAAAGCTTCCATTTCTTCCACTGACTCAAAATGAATAAATGATTCTACAAATTTATTTTTATTTTTAGCCTCTCCAACGTTTATAACCGCATTTAAATCAAAGCTAGAATTTGGGCCTATAGTGAAAGTGTCATGCTCAAATGTAATATTTGCATCTTTTACTTTCTCTGGGTGAATTTCTGGAACAATTTGCTTCCCATCTGGAGATTTTTCATCTTTGTATGTTTCATCCAGTTTTAGTCTATCAGTTAGAGCATCTGTAGTTACCGCTGATGCTGAAACTTTAAAGGTTAAAGGTCTGTTTGATGTATTGTGAAGCTTAATTGTAAAGTATTTTTTATCTCCTTTTATTTCTTTAAGAGAAATAGAACCATAAGAGTTTACCAAACCTTTAGAATCTGTGTTTTTGAAAGTCGCTACAACTTCATTTCTCAAAGCATTGGCAACATTAATTAGCCCTGCTCCCTGTTGTCTAGGTGATGCAAAGTATTGACTTTTTTCTTTCCAAGAAGTCGCATCCATCATAGGCCGTGCAGTATTTTGTAGGGCTATTTTTGTAAGACTTGTAAGGTCTATTTTGTCATCTCCCTTAAGATTTTTCAAGACAGGTCTTTCAAGCATTTCCTTTAACTTGGGCCTAATCAAAACAGTAGAAGCCGCCACGATTGGAGTTGCCATACTAGTCCCTGACATATAGCCATAAGTTGATTTCCCATTAATGACATTGAGAGTAGATTTAATATTTTTACCTGGTGCTGAAACATCAGGTTTTAAAAGTAAATCTATTCTTGGCCCCCAAGATGTGGATCCTGCTGGTACTATGATATCTTCTTTATACAGTTCTTTGTCTGTGTCAGATGCAAACTTAAAGTCAATTTCTTTTTCATCACCTACATTCGGTTTATTGGAATTATAGCTTTCCATATCAATTGGATAGTATTGCTCCAATTTATCTTTAAAATCTTCCTTATTATTCCTTTTAACCTCAGTTTTTTTATCAGGATTAATCATGTTCCATAGCTTTACACCATCATCTCCTGAAATTGAAAATACTTGACTTTTAGTCCCTTCATCCGCTTCATATCCCATGGCTGGAAGCTCTGTCCAATTATCTCTGTTGTAGTAATTGACAGTATTTACAACCATAATGGCGCGTGCGCCCTTATCCGTTGCTCTTTTAAAAGCATCTTTTAAATCCTTGGTATAAATTCGATCCATTACTGCAATTTTGCCCTTAAGATCCAATCCTATCAAATCTTGGTCTTGACCCTTGCCTATATATACAAAGTTTAATTTACTAGGAGCTTTTGAACCGTCTTCATTTGTCATAATTTTATTTTTATCGAAAAAGGCCCCTATATTTCTGTATTTAAAACTTTCTCCACCTATGTTAACTTTATCAAACTCAACTGTTTGATTTTTAGCAGATGCGACTGCTATCGCATCTTCATGTGCTGCAGTTCGTGTTACATTTCCAGTATCTGTCATTTTCAGATTATTATTTGCTACTAAATCCCAAGACGAACTTGAAGCAGAAGTCGCATAGTTACCCGTAGCTACAACCATTGGAATGCCTGCTTTTCTTAACGCTCTAATAGCTTCCCAATATTTCTCACCTACAAGACCTGTTCCTGTAAAGCCAGATGATACTGAAACAACATCGACATTGTGTTTGATGGAATCTTCAATAGCATGAAACATTGTTTCATCTCCTGCGAAGCCAGATCCTGCGTCAGAGTACATTTTATAAGAGAATATCTGTGCATTAGGAGCAATTCCATCTATTCCGTTAAAGTTTTTGATATCTTTTTCAGTATCATTTCCCGCAAGAATCCCGGCAATATGCATCCCATGTGGATCAAAATAATCGCTTCCATCATCAGCTTTTTCTACAGTGATTTTACCACCATTATAATAATTGAACGCATGAGGGATTTTATCACTCAACCAGAATTTTTTATCAGTACCTTTTAAGTCTTCTTTTTTAAATCTCATTGAGCCTTTAGCATCATCATCAATCCTCATGGCCTTATGCCTATAATCTGTCCCGGTATCGATATTTGAAATGACCATACCTCTACCATCAAAATTTTTACCAAATGGAGCATTGATAGACTTTAGGTAATCAATTGCCTCTTCAACTCCAATTTCCTTTCTAGCATGATTCATCATTGGCTGGACTTTTTGTGATCGTTCAACCGATGAGATACCTTCTATTAGTTTAATTTTGTCCAGATTAGATTTGATTGTTTCAATAGCACTACCGTTAAAAACGGTATCATAAGTATATAAAACTTTTGTATCCTTAAGATTGGCTAATTCCTTGATTGCTTTTTCACCAGATTCTTTATCTTTAAATTCGGCAATATATACAACTTTATCTTCTTTATTGAGATTTTCTGTGTTTTTATTTACAAATGAGTCCGCATGATCTCCTTGGGATTGATTGGAATTTTCTTCTTTGATTTTTGCTTCTTCATTGCTAGTGTTATTGTCTATCACAGGATTTTTACTAACAACTTCTTTTTCCTCAATAATTGTTGTTTTCTTCTCTTCAGTATGCTTTAAAGTTTCTATAGCATTATGAATATCTTCATGTTTCTCTTTATTTTCTGTTTCCTTATCTACTGCTACTTTTTCTTTATCAGAGATAGTTACAGCATCTTCAGAACTAGATGTTTCTGCTAAGACTACCTCGTTAGGTACATATGCTGCTAAAATAACTGCAGCTGTGGTTAATGACAATACTGTACTTTTTTTCATTTTAATTCCTTACATATTTATTTAACTTCCTAAAGATAGAAAACTTTAACTTTGCTAGCCTTTGTTATAAAAAGTTTTATGAAGTATCATCTAGGAAATAGAGTAGTACATTTATATATAATTGTTAGCTCTCTGAAAAATAGTATATCAATTAAAAAAATTTAAGTCAAGAAAAAATTAACACACATTAATTTGTTTTTTAACCTGTGTTAATTTTATAAAATCCAAAGCTTTCGTGGTTAACTGGAATACATTATAAGCACATTCACACCATCAAGAATAGTAGGAATCAAGTTGAACCACTACTAAAACCACCAAAAACTCAGTTAAGTTTGAAAGTGAATCTTGCCTACGATATTCCACTAATTCACGAACGAGAATGATTAGCCTCTATGTGGACAGTATTCCTAGTCAAGTTCTATTGGAAGAGACCTCCTACACTGGCCGCCCTGCCTTTCATCCAGCCATGCTCATGAAGATGACCCTGTTCGCTTATGCTCGTCAAGTGTTCTCTGGACGTAAAATCGTTCAAATGAACGAAGAAGTCATTCCTATGAAATGGTTGAGGCAAGATACCTATGTTAGCTATAAAACGATTAATAACTTCCACTCTAGTAAACATGCCAACAACCTAATCAAAATTGACTAAAAAGTACTAAACGAGCACAGATAACCCAATGAACTGGGAATATCTTGAGGACACGGACCAGTTTATAAAGCCCGATGACATAGTTTATTCCTTTAAGAACTACTCTAGTCAAACCGATAAGTATGATTTTCAACGTGATTTCAAGATTTATGAGGCGGATAAAGTTCAAGATACTCCTGAGTTAGAACAGTTGGCTAAAACAGATAGTGGGAATCAGAAACAAATCCATTATAATCCAACTTGGAATTACTTTAAGGAACTCCTTAAGCAAACATTACATAGTGAAGAAGGCTCTCGAATCTATGCCAAACGGAAAATTGATGTTGAACCCGTTTTGGTAGATTGAAGAGTGTTTTTGGCGTGCGCAGAGTGCATGTCAGAGGTAAACAAGCTGTCGCAACAGAAATAGGATTTCATCTTTATGTTCACGTATCTCACCAAATTGGCCAAGAATCTAGCCTCTAAAACATCCACTATTCAAAAACCACACAGTGTTTCTTTCAGCTTGATTTGATTCAAGACTGGAATCACTGTGTGGTTTTATTGGAAAGCTAGTTTTTGCCCAACCTTTTTCTTTATTCTGTTTCTTCTTCACTTTCTTCAGCTTTGACAGGTAGAGGTTCATAGGCTCTGATAATTTGAGCTACAACTGGGTGGCGAACCACATCCTTGGCTGAGAAATGAACAAAGTCAATTTGATGAATATTCTTGAGTTTTTCTTGAGCATCAATCAAACCTGACTTGACATTACGAGGTAGGTCAATCTGGCTAATATCCCCATTGACAATCATTTTCGAGTTAAATCCAAGACGAGTCAAGAACATCTTCATCTGCATGATGGTCGTATTTTGCGCTTCATCCAAGATGACAAAGGCATCATCCAAGGTACGTCCACGCATATAGGCCAAAGGTGCAATTTCAATAATTTCACGTTCCATGAGACGGGTTGTTTGATCCTTCCCAAGAATCTGGTACAAGGCATCGTAAACAGGACGAAGGTAAGGATCTACCTTTTCCTTGAGATCACCTGGAAGAAATCCAAGGCTCTCTCCCGCTTCCACTGCTGGACGTGTCAATATGATTCGCTTGACTTGTCCACGCTTGAGGGCTGTTACGGCCAAAGTCACTGCTAAGAAGGTCTTACCTGTTCCTGCCGGCCCAATCCCAAAGGTCACATCGTGTTGCTTGACACTATCCACATAAAGCTTTTGACCCAAGGTTTTAACACGGATGGGCTTACCTGTATTATCCTTGATAATCTCTTCTTCATAGAGGGCGACAAACTTATCGATTTCATTATTCTTAACCATGGTAATGGCTGTCACCACGTCAGGAGTTCCGACAGTCATTCCACGATTAACCAAGACCATTAAGGCTTGGATAACTTGGCGGGCTTCCTCACAAGCTGACTCCTCTCCCAAGACTTGTACAATTTCTGTACGGGCATGGATGATGACATCTAATTCATCCTCCATCAATCGAAGGTGGCGCTCATTGGACCCAAAAAGATGAAATAGGTCATCTGGATGACTCAGTTGAATATCTATTGAATGTTCCTTCAAACAAAGACCCTCTCTAATTCTCTTATTTCGTTTTATCATTTTGTTTTCTTTTAAGTATGAAATAACTTTCAAAAATCCTATCACTCTGACAATTCGTAATGGTAAACGATACTTGCCAAAATAAGTAAAATCCTCATAAAAGATAACTGAATGACTATATTATAGCAAAGAGGCTGAGAAATTACTATCCCAAACCTCATCTAGTAGCCTTAATGTTCTAAATATTCCTGCCAGATACGATCAAAGTCTCCCATATTAAAGGAAAAGCTAGCATGTTCCTCTAAAAAACGACTGACTTGATCAAAATCATCTGTATGCTTTGGGAAGGCGGATTCCTCAAAAGCCAAATCCGCTAAAATTGCTTTGGGACTATTGCTTTTAGGGTTGCGCTCGGTCATGAGCCAAGTATAAAATGATTTTCTCATAAGCCTCCTAAATCAACTCTGTGCCAAACTGATCTTGCTTGATTTTGCCAGCCTTCATCAAACCACCGAGTGCTTTTTTAAATTGACCTTTTGAAATACCGAAAGTAGCCTTGATATCTTCTGGTGATGACTTATCATTCAAAGTCATGAACCCACCATTGCTTTCCAAATAAGTCAAGATCATCTGCGCATCATTTTCCAACATCTCAAAAGAACGTGGTTTTAGAGAAAGGTTAAGAGTACGGTCAACCTCACGGAAACCAATGACACGCGCATCTAGCACTTGGCCCAAACGTGGTTCTGCATAGCGCTCACTTGGATGGATAAATCCAAGCATGTTGTTCTCTGGTAGATAGACAAAAGTTCCTGATAATTTGAGACGGTATACAATTGCAGGCCAATTTTGATTCTGCATGTTATTGTAGGCAGGACGTGCCAACCGTTGGAAATCTTCCTGATAAGCTAAGATTCCCCAGATACGGTCCTTCTTATCCACTTCTAGACGAATATAAAGTCGATCACCTTTCTTTGGCCAGAGTTCTTTAAGTTCAGGGAGAATATCTAGTGACACAACGATTTCCTTGTCTGGTAATCCTGTATCAACAAAAACACCCAGGTCCTTACGAACCTCTGTTACTGTTCCCCAACCAAATTGTTCCTGAGTTGCAGTTACTTCTGTAGTAGTGAGGCGCAATTTTTGCTTCATATCTGTGTAAGCAAAACCTTTGACCGTATCACCAACTGTATGCTGACCTTCTTCTTTAGCTAGGGCATATGTTTGACCATCCTTTTGAACAAAGTAAAAACGGTCATTTTCATCGATGATGAGTCCAACGATAAAACTTGCAAGATTTGTATTCATATTTCCTTCTTTCGAATAAAACTCAGCCAGCAATGCCAACTGAGTTTTTCTGTTTATTTCTTAGACTTCCAAGATTTCTTTTTCTTTGTTGGCAGTCATTTCGTCGATGTGTTTAACAGCATCGTCTGTTGCTTTTTGAATCTCTTTCTCAAGAGCCTTCAACTCATCTTCAGTGATTTCTTTTGCTTTTTCTTGTTTCTTAGCTTCGTCCATAGCATCACGACGGATATTACGGATAGCAACTTTAGCATTTTCACCGACTTTTTTCACTTCTTTAGCAAGGTCGCGACGAGTTTCTTCTGTAAGAGCTGGGATTACCAAGCGAATAACAGAACCATCGTTAGCTGGTGTAATACCTAGGTCTGAAGCATTCAAAGCACGTTCGATATCTTTCAAAGATGATTTGTCAAATGGTGTTACCAACAAGACACGCGCTTCTGGGATTGTGATAGAAGCAATTTGGTTAAGTGGTGTTTCAACACCATAGTACTCAACGTGGATGCGGTCAAGCAAGCTAGCATTAGCACGGCCAGCACGAATACTTCCAAACTCACGAGCAAGTGAGTGGTGAGATTGGGTCATTCTCTCTTTTGCTTTTTCTACGATTGCGTTTGCCATAATGATTTCTTATTCCTTTTCTTCGATATTATTTGAAACTGTAGTTCCGATATTTTCACCAAATACAACACGTTTAATATTTCCTGGTTGGTTCATGTTGAAAACAACCAAGTCAATATCATTGTCCATTGAAAGTGTTGAAGCTGTTGAGTCCATGATACGAAGACCTTTATTGATCACGTCACGGTGAGTCAACTCTTCAAATTTAACAGCTGTCTTATCCTTTTTAGGATCAGCATTGTAGACACCATCAACCCCATTTTTAGCCATCAAGATAGCGTCCGCTTCAATCTCAGCTGCACGAAGAGCCGCTGTTGTATCTGTTGAGAAGTATGGTGAACCAATTCCCGCACCAAAGATAACAATGCGTCCTTTTTCAAGATGACGAAGGGCACGGCCACGAACGTAAGGTTCTGCTACTTGTTGCATGGCAATGGCTGTTTGAACACGTGTATCCACACCAACTTGTTGCAATGAATCTGCCATTACAAGAGCATTCATAACGGTTCCAAGCATTCCTGTATAGTCTGCTTGTACACGATCCATTCCAGCCTCTGCAGCAGGTTCTCCACGCCAGAGATTTCCTCCACCAATAACGAGGGCAATCTCAATACCTAAGTTATGTACTTCTTGAATTTCTTGAGCCATTGCTTGAACAGTTTTGATATCAATTCCGACACCACGTTTGCCAGCAAGGGCCTCACCTGATAACTTAATCAAAATACGTTTATATTTGGGTTCCACCTGACTTCGCTCCTTTATTTTATTCAAACTATTTTATCACATTTTTTGAGAATTTTATAGTCTCATGAGTTATTCTTTTGAAAATTTTAAACGGATAAAAAGTTTTCCAAATCAGCCAAAGCACGCTCTGCAATTGTTTCATAACGAGCCTTCTTATCACGAATGCGGTCGCCTTCCAATTCCTTGATAATTCCGAAATTGACGTTCATTGGTTGGAAGTGTTTACTATCAGCATGGGTGATGTAATGAGCTAGACTTCCAATTGCTGTTGTCTCTGGGAAAATAGCCTCGCTTTCACCCTTGAAAAGACGAGCTGCGTTAATACCAGCTACTAGACCTGATGCCGCTGACTCAACATAGCCTTCCACACCCGTCATCTGACCAGCAAAAAAGAGATTTGGTTGTTTCTTAGAACGATAGGTCTGCTCAAGAAGATTTGGTGAATCCATATAAGAATTACGGTGCATAACTCCATAGCGAACGAACTCTGCATTTTCAAGACCTGGAATCATTTGGAAGACACGTTTTTGTTCGCCCCATTTAAGGTGAGTTTGAAAACCAACGATATTGTAAAGACTACCTGCCGCATTATCCTGACGAAGCTGAACTACAGCGTATGGTGTCTTAAATTCTCCGTCACGAGGACCTGTGTAATCGTCTGGATACTCCAAACCAACTGGTTTCATAGGACCATAGAGCATGGTTTTGATACCCCGTTTAGCCATGACTTCGATTGGCATGCATCCTTCAAAATACTTTTCTTTTTCGAAAGAATTCAACGGAGCTTCTTCCGCATTGACCAAAGCTTCATGAAAATCCATAAACTCTTGTTTGGTCATAGGAGCGTTGAGATAGGCTGCTTCTCCCTTATCATAACGAGATTTGAGATAAACCTTGTTCATATCAATCGAATTAACATCCACAATAGGCGCTGCAGCATCGTAGAAATAAAAACCGTCACCGCCATTAAGAGCATGAATTTTCTCAGCAAGGGTATCACTAGTCAAAGGTCCAGTCGCTACAACTGTAATAGCATCCGTTGGCAATTCTGTGATTTCGTCACGTACCACTTCAATCAAGGGATGGTTGGCAATCTTTTCAGTAACCATTTGAGAGAAACCATCACGGTCAACCGCGAGAGCACCACCAGCAGGAACTCGTGTTGCTTCTGCCGATTCCAAGATAAGAGAACCTAAGCGACGCATTTCTTCTTTGAGGAGGCCGACAGCATTTGTAAGAGCATCTCCACGTAAAGAGTTAGAGCAGACCAACTCTGCAAAATTGTCAGTTTTGTGTTGTGGTGTTGACTTGACACCACGCATTTCATAAAGTTTAACTGGAATACCACGCTCTGCGATTTGGTAGGCTGCTTCAGAACCCGCCAAGCCCGCACCGATAACATTGATATAAGATTGAGACACGACACTAATACCTCTTTGGGTGAAACTTAAGTTCATTCCAGAACAAGTCACTAGACTGTTTGACACCCACAAATCTTTCTATTTTTTTCTTCTTCTAGTATAACAAAAAAAGGGAAGAAGGCAAACTTCCCTGTTTAGTCATTGGATTGATTGTCTTCCCATTCGTGATAAGCAGCGTAGAGCTGGCTTTTGTTCCATTGGTAAATCTTTGCAACTTCCTTAATGGCCTGATTTTTCTTCATACCTTGATGAATGCGGTCCTGTATCTCAGAAAATAAATCCTCTTCATCCTTATCCTCTACTTCTTGACTAGCACCCTCTACAATGAGAAGACACTCGCCCTTAAGTGGTGTTTCAGAAATACTTTCTAGTAACTCTGTAATCTTACCTCGTTGGTATTCTTCATAAATCTTGGTCAATTCGCGAACCAGAACTACTGGACGGTCACCATAAACTTCTAGCATATTCTCCAGTGTATCCGCTACACGGTGAGGAGATTCATAGAAAATCTGGGTCTCTGGATAAGCTTTTTTCGCTTCGAAAAACTGCTTTTGCTGGCCTGATTTTCTCGGTAAAAAGCCGTAAAAGATATGTGGCTGTGGCGCTAAACCACTGGCAATTAAGGCAGAAATTCCTGCAGAGGCACCTGGAACAGTCACAATCGCGATATCTTCTTCAATGGCAGCCTTGACCAAATCATGACCTGGGTCAGAAATACTAGGCAACCCCGCATCAGATACTTGGGCAAGATTTTGACCTTGCTTCAACAACTCAATCAAATCAGGAATTTTTTCCTTGGCATTATGTTCGTGAAAACTGATTTGCTTGGTTGAAATCTCAAAATGCTTGAGCAAAAGTCCCGTATTACGAGTATCTTCTGCCGCGATCCAGTCAACCTCTTTCAAGGTCTGAATGGAGCGAAAAGTCATATCATCTAGATTACCGATTGGCGTTGCGACTAGATAAAGCTTGCCGTAGGGAGTTTGTCCCTTAAAACTCTTTTGAATCTGCATACTTACTCCCTAAATAACAACTCATCACAAAACATACATTCTGCATCTTGCTCCCGACGTTGACCATAAAAGTCACGACAAACATGAAAACCATCCTCATAAATGCGACGGACATTTTCCCTTACATGTTTCGTTTTGGCTGGAGCTGTCTCCTCAACCTCTCCCAAACGTTCTCTCAGTTTATCATTTTCTAAACGAAGAGCTGTATTTTCCTCTACCAGACTCTTGAGATTTTTTTTGATGGCTTCGACGTCTGCCAAGGTTACCAACAATTGCTGTGAAAAGTCATCTAAAGCATCAAATAATTCTTTTTTATTCATTACAGCCCTTTCTATAATTTATCATTTCTTTAATTTTTTTGTAAAACCAGGTATTCCAAAGCGTTTTGAAAGCTGACATTGGCCCACCACATTTTTCGAGCTTGAATGAGATGTTGCAAAATGTTCCGCGCAGAAACATTGAGAACCTCCTGGCCAGCTAATACCTCTAAAATCCTGAGCACCTGATCTTGCTTTTCTTTATCATCAGCCAAACTCGTTAATTTTGCAACCTGCAAATAGGATTCTTTTTTATGAGCTAAAAGCCAAGCAAAAAGGCGTTCACTTTCATCTACTAGTGCCCAAAATCCTGCTTGATGCACAAGATTATCAGCCTCGGTCTGAGACTGACTGAATTGGGCCAATAGTTTAGCTTTATTTTTTACTAAACCAGCCTCTTCAAGCTGTGACATTAAAGTAGAGACTTGCTTCTTAAATTGGAAAATCTGTGTCCGACTTCGAATCGTTGGTAACATCTGTTCTTCATCATTGGTCAAAAAGAAAATGTAGATTTCGCTCTGTGGTTCTTCAATAACCTTCAAGAGTGAATTTGCAGCGTTCACATGCATTTTTTCTGCTTGTTCGATAATAAAGACCTGCCGTTGATTTTCAATACCAGACTGGGAAAATTGACTGACTAATTCCCGAATACGCTCCGTCTTAATCACTTGATTCTGAGGTTTGATCATGGTCACATCAGGAAATTCTTCTTGTTCAATCAATTTACAATTCCGACATTTTTCACAAGGAAAAATACCAGTTTTCTCACTACAAAAGAGACTTTTAGACAAGAAAAGGGCCATCTCTAAACTTCCAAAATTACCTGAAAAGAGATAGGCGTGATTGAGCTGCCCTTGCTCTAAAATATGAACAAAACGTTCAAATTGTAAAGGTTGACAAGCTCTTAATTGCTCTTGTTTCATCTCCTTAATCCCATCCTGTCAAAAAGTAGCTGTTGCGTGTTCTCAATCACCTGATCAAGTGGTAGACTAGCATCGATTTTTACAATGCGGTTTGCTTCCTTTTCCAAAAGAGATAGATAACCCTGACGGACTTTTCGGTGTAGGTCCAGACCTTCCATGTCCAAACGATTGATCTCCCGATCACTATTGGCAGCAATACGTGCCAACCCCTCTTCGACCTCAATGTCAAAATAAAGAGTCAAATCAGGTTTTAGTCCATCTGTCGCAAACTGATTAAGCCAATCAATGGCATCGATATCTAAACCACGCCCAAAGCCCTGATAAGCAACAGAACTATCGATAAAGCGATCCATGATAACCAGTTTTCCAGCTGCAAGTGCTGGTAAGACCTTTTCCACCAAGTGTTGTCGACGACTAGCAATATAGAGGAGAAGCTCAGTCTTAGGATCCATTTCAGTATGACTAGGATCTAGGATAACTTCGCGAATTTTTTCTCCAATTAAGACCCCACCTGGTTCGCGCGTTGTTAAAACTTCTACTCCCATATCCTCTAGTACAGGGATTAGGGCTTCAAGAACGCTTGTTTTTCCTGCTCCCTCTGGTCCCTCAAGAGAGACTAAAAATCCTTTTGACATGTCTGACTCATTTCTATTTTTCTCTCTTCTATTCTATCAAAAAAATGGGGATTTGTGAAAAGCTTTTTTCATTTCCTTCTTTGTAAGAAAAAAAGAGTGTGAGTTTTAACGCTCACCCTCTTATTTGCCTAATTCTTGAGTTTTTTTGTAGGCTTGGTTGACAGCATCCATAACGGTTCCTCTAAAAGCATGCTCTTCTAGACTTGCTACACCAGCAATGGTCGAACCACCTGGGCTACAAACTTGGTCTTTCAAGACTCCAGGATGTTGCCGACTTTCTAGGACCATTTGACCTGCACCAACTACTGTTTTAGCCGCCATTTTCAATGCCGTTTTTCTTGGCAATCCTGTTTGCACACCTGCATCCGCCAAGGCCTCGATAAAGAGATAGACAAAGGCTGGTCCACAGCCTGCAAGTCCTGTTGCTGCATCTATTAAACCATCACTTATTTTAACCAACTGGCCAGCCTTGGCTAAAAGTTGACAAAAAAGTTCACTATCTTCTGGATGACAATTTGCAGACAAGGCATAGCTAATCACTCCTTGCCCAATAGCAACAGGTGTATTAGGCATAATACGAATAATCCTATGGTGACTTGGAAGAAGACTAGCGAGTTTTTCCAAGGTCAAACCAGCTGCCATGGAAATCAAAAGAAGACTTTCTCGTTTCTCAAGGACTGGCTGATATTTAGAAAGCAGTTCTGAGAACTGTGCTGGTTTAACTCCTAGAAAAATCACATCTGCTTCTGCAAAGATTTCGTCATTGCTAGAAGCCAGACCACCGAAGTTGGTAATAAAAGCATCCACCTTAGCTTGACTACGATTAGCAAGGAGAATCTGATGAATCGTTTTTGCCTGCAAGACAGCCTTAGCCAAACTAGCTCCCATATTCCCCAAGCCGATAAATCCAATCTTCATCTCTTTACTCCCTTATCTGTCCATCACCAGTAACCACATATTTGTAGCTGGTCAATTCCTTCAAGCCCATTGGTCCACGCGCATGTAGTTTCTGAGTAGAAATCCCCATTTCACAACCAAGACCAAATTGACCACCATCTGTGAAACGAGTCGACGCATTGACATAAACCGCTGCCGAGTCCACTTGATCTGTAAAGTAAGCTATAGCATCAGCATTTTCAGTCACAACGGCATCCGAATGATGGGTACTGTGGGTCTCAATATGGGCAACCGCTTCTTCTAAACTGCTCACAACCTTAACAGCAAGGACATAGTCTAAAAACTCAGTGTCAAAGTCTTGGGCCTCAGCTGCTTGACCTGAAACAAACTGGCTTGCTTTGCTATCCAAGCGGAATTGAATTGGTTCCAACCCAGCTTCTTTTCGATCGGCAACCAGAACTTGCTCCAAGCGAGGAAGGAAGCTTGCTGCCTTGTCTTCATGAACAAGTAGAACCTCCATGGCATTGCAAACAGAGGGACGACTGGTTTTAGCATTGTTGATGATAGACAGAGCCTTGTCTTCGTCTGCATCCTTATCCACATAGACATGGACAATCCCAGTCCCTGTCTCGATAACAGGTACAATAGCATTCTCAACGACAGCATTGATCAAGCCAGCCCCTCCACGAGGAATAAGAAGGTCTAGATAGCCCTTGGCCTTCATCATGGCATAGCTACTGTCACGACTGGTATCTTCCACCAGTTGAATCACATCTGGGTGAATAGTAGTCGTCTCCAAGCCCTTCTTCAAGGCTGTGACAATGGCATGGGCCGTTTGATAGGCATCCTTACCACTACGAAGAACAACCGCATTTCCGCTCTTGAGAGCCAAAGCAGCTGCGTCAGACGTCACATTTGGACGGCTTTCATAGATAATACCAATAACTCCCATGGCTACACGTTTCTTGGTGATAGCCAGGCCGTTTTCAAGCTGACTAGTTTCTAAAACTTCACCGATTGGATCTGGTAAAGCAACCACTTCACGAATCCCAGTTGCCATCGCTTCTATACGACTTGCATCCAAATAAAGACGATCCAGCATCACATCTGAGATTTTACCTTTGGCCGCTTCCATATCGAGGGCATTGGCCGCTAAAATCTCCTCAGTAGCTACTAATAAGTGATTAGCCATGGCTAACAATGCTTGGTTTTTCACCTCTTCACTAGCTGTGTTAATTGATTTTTTAACAGCCTGTACCTGTTCAAATTGTTCTTGTGTACTTACCATAGTTTACCTCTAAAATTCTGTAAAGAGTAGTTGGATTTCAGGAGTAATGGAAATCCAGTCATCACGGTGAATCAAGACACCCTTGGCTTTTTGAGATCGAAGGACATCTTTCAGCCCCGATGCACCTAGTTGTACTCTACCTTTTCCGAGTGATTTTCCAGTCTCCTTATCAAAAACCGTAACAATATCGCCATAAGAAAAGTTGCTCTCAACATCTACAACACCTGATAAAAGTAGACTTTTACCATGTTGAGAGAGAGCTTCTGCAGCACCTTTATCAACCCAAATAGCCCCCTGACTTTTGGCATAAAAGGCCAGCCATTGTTTCTGGGTACGGAGCCCCTTCTCCTGTGCAACAAAGTAAGAACCGTCCTTGGTCTTCTCTGCTGCCTCTATCATAGCATCAGCTTTCAAGGATGAACAAATATAAACAGGTACTTCTGATTCTGTCGCAATGGTTGCTGCCTTTATCTTAGTCAGCATGCCTCCAGTTCCATTAGATGAACCTGCTCCGCCAGCCATATCGATAATTTCACGATTGATGGTCTCGATTCGCTCCAAGCGTTTAGCTCTTGGATCCGAGTTAGGATTACCAGTATAAAGACCGTCTACATCTGTTAAGAGAACCAAAAGATCTGCCTGCACCATTGCAGCTACCTGAGCACTGAGCGTATCATTATCCCCGACCTTGAGCTCATCAATAACGACACTGTCATTTTCATTGATAATAGGAATCGCACCACGATTAAGCAGGACTGACAAAGCTTGATGGGCATTTTTATAACGTCGCTTATCGACAAAATCATCCTGAGTTAGCAAGATTTGCGCTGAAACAATCTGTCTTAAGAGCAAATTTGTTGTATATTCTTCCAGAAGCAATCCTTGACCAACCGCCGCTGAAGCTTGCTTATCCGCAATCTTTGTTGGTCGTTTTTTAAATCCTAAGGCTCCGAAACCTGCTGCAACAGCCCCAGAAGACACCAAAATCAGCTCATGACCTGTTTCATGTAGCATTGCAAGCTGCTGTGTAATAGCTTTTACTTTACTGCGAGATAAACTTCCATCTTTATGTGTCAGGGATGAAGTTCCCACTTTAAATACGATACGCTTGTACTTCATATTTTTCTCCAAATTTAATATTTAACCATTTTACCATGATTTTATGAAATTGTAAAAAAGGAACTCTCTCACTTTTGATCGCAAAAAAAGAACCTTGCATAGCAAGATTCTTTTAGTGTCTGACTTAAATAATTGTTCTTCTGGGAACTAAATCGAATTAAGCTTCGATTTCTGTAACCATACCTGAACCAACAGTACGTCCACCCTCACGGATAGAGAATGTAGTACCTTGTTCTACGGCGATTGGGTGGATCAACTCAACGTCGATTGTCACGTTATCACCTGGCATTACCATTTCAGTACCTGCTGGAAGTTCGATTGAACCTGTAACGTCAGTAGTACGGAAGTAGAATTGTGGACGGTAGTTGTTGAAGAATGGAGTGTGACGTCCACCTTCTTCTTTAGTAAGGATGTAAACTTCACCTTTGAATTTAGTGTGTGGGTTGATTGAACCTGGTTTAGCGATAACTTGTCCACGTTCGATTTCGTCACGTTGAACACCACGAAGAAGGACACCTACGTTGTCTCCTGCAAGACCTTCGTCAAGTTGTTTACGGAACATTTCAACACCAGTAACAACAGCTTTTTTAGTTTCTTCTTTGATACCAACGATTTCGATTTCGTCGTTGACACGAACAGTACCACGGTCGATACGTCCTGAAGCAACTGTACCACGTCCAGTGATTGAGAATACGTCTTCGACTGGAAGAAGCAATGGTTTGTCAGTGTCACGTTCTGGTTCTGGAATGTACTCATCAACAGTGTTCATCAATTCCATGATGATGTCTTCGTATTTAGAGTCACCTTCAAGAGCTTTAAGAGCTGAACCTTGGATAACTGGAAGATCGTCACCTGGGAAGTCGTATTCTGAAAGAAGGTCACGGATTTCCATTTCAACCAATTCAAGCAATTCTTCGTCGTCAACCAAGTCGATCTTGTTCATGAAGACGATAAGGTGTTTAACACCAACCTGACGTGAAAGAAGGATGTGCTCACGAGTTTGTGGCATTGGTCCGTCAGTTGAAGCTACTACAAGGATAGCTCCGTCCATTTGAGCGGCACCAGTGATCATGTTTTTAACGTAGTCCGCGTGTCCTGGAGCGTCGATGTGAGCGTAGTGACGTTTTTCAGTTTCGTACTCAACGTGCGCAGTGTTGATTGTGATACCGCGTTCGCGTTCTTCTGGAGCAGCATCGATAGACGCATAGTCTTTAGGTTGGTTAACTGCTGAAGGCAAGCGACGTGCCAAAACAGTTGTGATAGCTGCAGTTAGGGTAGTTTTACCGTGGTCAACGTGTCCGATAGTACCAATGTTAACGTGTGGTTTACTACGATCGTATTTTTCTTTTGCCATTTGAGTAAAAGCCTCCAATAAAATATATTTTATAGATAGACAGTAGGCAATACAGTCTAACTTTCCTTACTATTTTATCAAATTTCAGCTAAATTGCAAGTGTTTTACAAAGTTTTTGTGAATTATTCTTATTCTTGCTCTACTTCCTCTACCAATTTATTTAAAATATCTATAAATAGGCTTATTTTAGCAAAAGGCGATAGACCATAAATCAATAACCCAAGTCTGAATTTCCTATTTCCAGCCCCAAAAGACTTCAATCATTCAGTTGTTTTTAAAAAATTATGTATAGAAAAATTAAAGTTTCATCATAAGCGTTTTGAGAGTTTAAAACCAATAAAAAGGTTGATCAACTACAGCGCCAAAGATACAATGATAAAAAAAGATATCGGAATCTTTTATCCCGACATCTTTATTCTGATTGATGTTTTTCGACTTCTTGTGCTTTCTTATGATTTTCATACAGTCGCGCTAAGAATTTAGCAATCTCTTTTAAAATGGAATAGGTTGGAACAGCAACAATCATCCCAATCACACCATAAATATTACTTGATAATAAAAGCAAGACTAAAATAGTAATCGGGTGAACCTTCATAACCCCACCCACAATACGTGGATATAAAATATTTCCATCAACTTGCTGAATAATCAACATATAAATGACAGCAATAATCATTTTATGAGGATCGGTGAAGAGATTTGAGATGATCATTGGAATCAAGCCAATGCTTGGTCCTACATACGGAATCAAATTAGCCAATCCAGAAAAAATTGCGAAGACCAAGGCGTATCTTAGACCAATCACACTATAACCGATAAAAGCTAAACATCCAATAATCACTGCATCTATAGACACTCCACTAATGTAACGAGAAATAGTTGTATTTAGGTTTGTCAATAAACCAGATATGTTCAATTTATCTCGTTTTAATACAGTTCTTTCTAGCATGGGTAAAAATTTATGCCCATCAAGTAATAAGTAAATCAAGAAAACTGGTGTCATGATGATAATCAATACAGTGCTTACGAGTGCAGATAGAACACTTCCAACACTATTTGTCACACTGTTCAAGATATTTTGCAAAATATCAACATAAGAGAGGTTCAGTTGCTGAATAGTTTGTTGGATATCTAGATTTTGTAGGGCTGGATGTTTTGATAACTCAATGACTAAATCTTGAAGACGACCGTAAATGTTTTGACTCGAGTAAATTAAGCTACTCAACTGATTAATCAAAATCGGCAATAGATAAACAAAACTAAGTACGAGTGCACAAACTAAGGCACAAAGGGTTAACAAAATCCCAATGATTCGATTGATTTTGCATTCCTTCTCTAAAAAGATAACAATTGGGTTAGTTAGATAATACAAAAATCCTCCCAATAAAAAAGGAATCATGATTGTATTTGCAACACTAACAAAGGGTGTAATAATAGCACCCATTTCTTTCCATAGATAGAAAATTAAGGTTATTAGTAGAATTTCAGTTGTCCAGAAGAATAGTTTATTTCTCCGAAACATAGGCCACCTCCTCTTTTCCCTATTTTACCATATTTCAAAAAAGATTGATAACTTTCATCACAAAAACAAGAATATCTTTTGTCTTTGTGATAGAATAAAGTTACTATGAAGAAATTATTTTTAACCCTAATCACATTATTTTTATTCGGTTCGGCTACAACTGTTGCTGCCCAAGATTTTGATGTAGCAGCAAAACATGCCATTGCTGTTGAAGCTAATAGCGGTAAGATTCTATACGAAAAGGATGCTACTCAACCTGTTGAAATTGCTTCTATTAGCAAATTGCTTACCGTATATCTCGTTTACGAAGCCTTGGAACAGGGGAAAATCTCTCTTTCCACTCCTGTAGAAATTTCTGATTACCCCTACCAGTTGACAACTAATTCTGCGGCTAGTAATGTTCCCATGGAAGCTAGAAATTACACTGTCGAAGAATTGCTAGAAGCTACTTTAGTATCTAGTGCGAACAGTGCTGCTATCGCTTTAGCTGAAAAAATTGCCGGTTCTGAGAAGGACTTTGTAGATATGATGAAGGCCAAACTACAAGAATGGGGAATTCAAGATGCTACACTCGTCAACACAACTGGGCTCAATAATGAAACTCTTGGCACTAATATCTATCCTGGTTCAAAGAAAGATGATGAAAACAAATTGAGCGCTTATGATGTTGCTGTCGTTGCTCGCAACCTCATCCTCAAGTATCCTCAAGTTTTAGAAATCACCAAGAAACCTTCTTCTACTTTTGCAGGGATGACAATTCATTCTACCAACTATATGTTGGAAGGAATGCCTGCCTATCGTGGTGGTGTTGATGGACTTAAAACTGGTACGACTGATAAAGCTGGAGCATCCTTTGTAGGTACGACTGTAGAAAAAGGAATGCGTATTATCACTGTTGTCTTAAACGCTGACAACCAAGATACTAATCCATATGCACGCTTCACAGCTACTTCTTCTATTTTAGATTATATCTCATCAAACTTTTCTCTACAGACAATTGTCAAGCAAGGAGAAAGTTATGAAGATAGTAAATCACCTGTATTAGATGGGAAGGAAGATACTGTTACGGCTGTTGCAAAAGAAGATATCAAAATCGTTCAACGTCTTGGTAGTCGTACACAATCAACTATTACTTACACAGCGGACACGACTGAACACACTGCTCCACTAGAGGCAGGAACTGTCGTTGGACATTTGACTTATGAAGACAAGGATCTAGTTGGTCAAGGATACATTACAACTGACAAACCGAGTTTTGAGATGGTCGCAGAAAAAAATGTCGAAAAAGCCTTCTTCTTAAAAGTTTGGTGGAATCGCTTCGTTCGTTTTGTTAACGAGAAGTTATAAAAAAATCGAAAAATCGCGAATTTCGCGATTTTTTTCTTTATTCATTTTCAGCTAAAGTCGAATGCTTATATCCATAAAAAAAGTAAATAATAACTCCTATTAATAAAGCTAGTCCAAATGCCATCCATGTTTCTAGGGTATACTGAAGCATGAATGAGAGGCAAATCAGAATAGACAAGATTGGTAAAAAAGGTACCAGAGGAGTTTTAAATTCTCCCTCTTTGGGCATCCCCTTATCTTTTCTCAATTTGATAATTCCATAGGCTAAGAGAATAAGGTAGGCTAAAGTACAGATATTGAGAAAGGCTGCGATACTTGCCAAAGGGAAGATACCCGCTGCAATCGCTGAAACTCCACCTGTCAAAATGGTTGCATTCTTTGGAACGCGACTAGTCTTGGTTACTTGTTTGAAGCTTTGAGGCAATAGTCCATCTCGGGCCAAGCTATAAATCATTCGTGACAAGGCATAGGTCATGGAAATACATACCGTAATCAAGGTAAAAATTGCAACAAGTGAAACATAATTAGCTGCCCAACCAATACCGATACTTCTCAGCGCAAAAGCCACTGCATCATCAACATTGAGCTTGCTATAGTGAACGATACCTGTCAATATCAAAGTAACCAAGGCATACAGAATGGTTACAATGGTTAAGGATAAAACAATCCCACGTGGAATATTCTTTTGTGGACTTTGAATTTCATCAACTGCCATAGAAATGGACTCAAAACCTAAGAATCCAAAGAACATGAGTGAAGCACCTGCCATAATTCCAGTGCTTCCTCCATAAATCTGACCAAAACCAAATGGTGCAAAATCTGACCAATTTTCAGGTTTAATGTACCAAATACCAACTAGGATAAATAAGGCAAGAGCAGAAAATTTTAAAACAACGAGAATAGAATTAAAACGAAGAGCTGCTTTCGAATTTAAAAGTACAACACCTGTAACAAGTAGAATTACTAAAATTGGTAAAAAATCAATATAAGTACCATGTTCAGGATTAAAAGTTCCATTCAAGACTTGTGGCAAGGAAATTCCATAATGGCTAAGCAACCCCTTAAAATAGGCCGCCCAACCTGAAGCGACACCAGAAACAGCTGTCATAAATTCCATAATGGTTAACCAACCAGCTATCCAGGCTGGGAATTCACCCAAAATTGCATATAAATAACTATAGGCTCCACCCGTTGCAGGAACACGAGAAGCAAATTCTGCAAAAAAGAGTGCAGATAAGGATACGCAGATAGCAGAAATTACAATCGATACCACAAGGGCAGGTCCTGCTAATGTTGCTGCAGCAGTTCCTGTAATGGTGAAAATTCCCGTTCCTACCATAGCACCAATTCCCAAAAGAATTAAATCCCATAGTTTTAAATGGCGATGCATTTCTGTCTTACCTAGACTAACGTCTTTGGTTCTAAAAATATTCATCATTCATCTCCCAATTTATAAGATTGTATTATTTTATCATATATAAGGATTTTTGTGAATATTTATTAGCATTTTTCATCAAAAAAACTGAGAGTAGGGCTGTAAAAGCTGATGAAATCAGCGTAGTAGAGCCCACTCAACCACTGCGTCT
>NZ_JUOS01000091.1 GCF_001075875.1 Streptococcus oralis | reverse complement strand
GGCCTCAGCCTCAGCATCAACAAGCGCAGTAGCCTCAGCCTCAGCATCAACAAGTGCGGTAGCTTCAGCCTCAGCATCAACAAGTGCAGTAGCCTCAGCTTCAGCATCAACAAGTGCGGTCGCTTCAGCCTCAGCATCAACTAGCGCGGTAGCTTCAGCTTCAGCATCGACTAGCGCAGTAGCAAGTGCATCAGCGTCAACCAGC
>NZ_JUOS01000090.1 GCF_001075875.1 Streptococcus oralis | reverse complement strand
CGTACTCAAGTACAGCCTGCGGCTAGTTTCCTAGTTTGCTCTTTGATTTTCATTGAGTATAAAAAAGTCGGTGAGATAGAAATTACTAGATCAAGTCTTGTTTTCTAGTCACCCCCGCAAGCCTTCTACCACCAACTTGATGCTTGAACCATTGATCAAAAAGTTTTTACTACTAAAAAGCGAGGTCGGGATTTTTATCCCGACCTCTTTTTGTTAATCTTTACGAGTTGAATGACGTTCTACCAAACCATGTGGCAAAAGAACTTCACGCTCTTCTAACTCTTCCTTATGCATAATCTTCGTCAACATACGCATACTAATAGCACCAAGATCATACAAAGGTTGCGCAATGGTGGTTAGGTTTGGACGAGTATAGCGCGCGATTTGTGAATCATCACTGGTGATAATTTCAAAGTCTTCCGGTACAGAAACTCCCTTGTCAGCAAGTCCGTTCAAAACACCTGCCGCTAATTCATCACCTGTTACAATCGCTGCTGTTGCTTTAGAAGAAATCAAGCGTTCTGCCAAGGCATAACCATCATCATAACGGTATTTTGATTCAAAAACAAGACCTTCACTGTAGTTAATTCCCGCTTCTTTCAAAGCATCTTTGTAACCAGCTAAGCGAATCTTGCCATTAATATCATCCACTAATGGTCCACTAACGAAGGCAATTTTTTTATTTCGTTTCAAGAGATGGCGGACTGCATCAACAGTAGCATGTTTATAGTCAATATTGACACTTGGAAGTTGGTGTTCTATGTCAACTGTTCCTGCAAGAACCACAGGTGTGCGTGAGCGTGAAAACTCTGAGCGAATCTTCTCAGTTAAATGATAACCCATGAAGATAACGCCATCCACCTGTTTAGAAAAGAGAGTATTGACCACAGATACTTCCTTTTCATCATCCTCATCACTGTTAGCAAGGACGATGTTGTATTTGTACATTTCCGCGATATCGTCAATCCCTTTAGCAAGGGTAGAGAAATAAGTGTTTGTGATATCTGGAATAACAACTCCAACTGTTGTTGTTTTCTTGCTTGCTAGACCACGAGCTACTGCATTAGGGCGGTAGTCAAGACGATCAATGACCTCTAGGACTTTTTTACGGGTGTTTTCTTTGACGTTCTTATTGCCATTGACAACACGACTGACAGTTGCCATTGACACTCCCGCTTCTCGGGCAACGTCATAAATTGTTACTGTATCATCTGTGTTCATTCCGTTTCCTTTCTACTTTGAAAATTTTGTTTTCACGATTCCACTGTTTTCATTTTACCACTAATTGTAAGCATTTTCAAGCATTTGATGAAGATTCGTTGAAAAAATTTCAAAATCATTCCCATCTTTTTAAAGGTAGTTGACTTTTCTTGATTTTTCTAGCAGTTTGCAGTATGATAATAAAAAAATCAATTAGGAGATAGGGATGGCTTTTACAGATTCTCATAGACGATGCGCTAGTTTCGGTGTAGTGACCAATTTACCCGACGATGTTATCGATTCAATCTGGTATATAATCGATCATTTTTTAAAGCATGTTTTTGATCTAGAAGATGAATTGGAATTTCGGCTTTTGAATAATGAAGGCTCCATTACTTTTCGTTTTTCTAGTCAACATCTTCCAACAACGATTGACTTCGACTTCAACCATCCCTTTGACCCACTCTACCCACCTAAAGTTCTGGTGCTAGATATGGATGGGAAGGAAAGCATTCTCCTACCAGAAGAAAATGACCTATTTTAAAAACTCTAGTCTCCTCTGTAAATACTTAGGAAACTAGAGTTTTCTTTTTTCTAATAAATAGAACGACTGACTACTATACCACTTGGTTTGGTATATTCTAAATCAAGATAATCCTGATAAGTTCCTGGGACGATAAATCCTTGGGGGCTGAGAATGTCTGTTCCAGCTTTACCCACGATAGAGTCAGCCAATAAGACACAATTTGTACTGAGAACAAAATAGGTCTTAAACTTAGACGAACTAAACTTATAAAGAGCGGCATCAGCCTCGTGTTTCAGCTGATAAGAGTAGGTATGCTTGATTTCTCCTTCTCTTCTTTTCATGAGTTGAGAGCTTGGTTCCCAAGGAATTAAGAGTTCTTCAATTTCTCTCAGTTGTTCCTCGATTGCTTCTTTCTGTTGTTCAGACAAGCTTAAGCCATAGGCAAAGAGAGTTTTCTGGCTTTCTCTCTTACAGAGTTCGATATACTTTTCTCGATTAGCCTTAAATAAAACCCCATCCCCAATCATCCCAAATAAACGCTCCGAGTGCGGATCATAAGAACCATAGGAAATAACCTGACCTTGATAGCAGATATCCACATGCCCCATGGCTAAAAAGAAAGAGGATTCTGAAGTATGGATAAAAATTTCCATATCAACTGTCTGATCATTTTTTCTCTCTGAATGTACTTTCCCTTCTTCGGACTCATGATTAGAAAACCATTTATTCAATCGACGTAGGGTATTGATAGGAATTAGAGCTGTTACAAAAATGGGCAGGGTCATTCGTATCTTCCGCTTAAGCCTAGGATTACGGATTCCTTTTTCAAAAAAGAAACCATCTCTGAGACTACTTGCCCCTAACATCAGTAAGTAAAAACCAAGTAAGAGCAATTCAAAATTTGTTGCATCATGAAAAGGGGAGATACTATAGAGACCAAATCCCATCATCCACAAAGCATCAAATAAGTAATTGAGCCTCGGATGGATATGATTATTTCGGTAAATCAACCAGGTAATCAGGCTAATCAAACCTGTAAACAATTGATAACTTCCAATAGCAATGACTAAGACATAGAGGGCTATCCCTTGCAGGATGACTGAATCAAATAGAATGACAGAAAGTCCTAACTTGGCTATGGTTACAAAAATATTTTCTCTACGGGACTTTTCCTGAAACCATCGTGTCAATAAATGCCAAACAGTCGACAAGGAAAAGTAGGCCATCAAGAGTTGATAACCAAGCCTCGGTACAATCTGTCCAAAACAAATCAAGAGAAGACCGAGGATAATAGCTAGCATTCCTTCCCCTAGACTTTTCCATTTACTATAAGTTTCGAAAAACTTAGGCATTTTCTTTCTCCAATTGACGATACAAGTGGCGGATCGGTTGTTTCAGTGTTGGATGGATGAAATGCGGAGCTATTTCTTGGAGTGATTCTAGAACAAAGAGGCGTTCAGCAATATAAGGATGAGGCAAGATGAGGTCGTCTGTATAGATGATCTGGTCCTCTACAAAAAGCAAATCCAGGTCAATCAAGCGAGGTCCCCAATGAATCTCTCTAACCCGTCCCATCTCTGATTCAATCTCTAACAAGGTTTCTAACAAGATTGGAGCTGGCAACCAGGTTTCCACTTCAATAACTTGATTGGCAAAGCTATCCTGCTCCACACCACCCCAAGGCTCGGTCGTCAAGACACTAGACTCTTTGAGAATGTGGATGCCACGAGCTTGCATTTGGTCAATCGCTTGCTGGAGATTAGCCATCTTATCCCCCATATTACTGCCCAAGGCAATAAAGGCCCGCTGTTTGCGACGGTGGATGGTTACTGAACAAGTATCCAGCGGTAGATGGATAGGTGCCCAAGGTTTTTTTAGTTCCAGCTCAATCTCTTGAACGAGAGGGTAGGTCTCAAAAGTACGCTCTACTAGTTTGTAGGCTACTGTTTCAATCAAATCCTCACTCGTTTCCTGAAACCATGTCGTCCATTGCTGGCAAAGTTCTCCGTAATGGACAGAAGCAGTTAAATCCAAGTCTGTCGCAGCCTTGGTCATATCATAGGATAGGGTGGCTGAAACGACAAACTTCTGCCCCAGTTCCTTCTCACTAGGAAAGAGTCCATGAAAGGCGAAAATTTCTAGGTCTTTAATTCGCAGTTGATCCATAACTAGTCCTTTCTAGAAAAATCCGCTTAAGGCGGATTTTTTAAAGTCCCATGAGACGATAAGCCTGATCCCGAAGATCCTTATCTGTCTCAAATAGACCACGAGCTACTGTAGTCAAGGTCGCAGTTCCTGGTTTTCGAACACCACGCATGCTCATACACATATGCTCTGCTTCAATGACAACAAAAGCTCCCTTAGCACCCAAATACTCCATCAAGGCATCAGCAACTTCGATATTCAAACGCTCTTGAATCTGTGGCTTTTTAGAGTAAACTTCCACCGTACGAGCTAACTTTGATAAACCTGCTACACGCCCATCTGGGATATAGGCAATGTGAGCTCGACCATAAAATGGTAAAAAGTGGTGTTCACACATGGTATGGAAAAAGATATCCTTTTCCACTACCATATTGTCATCGATAATCTCAAAGGATTTTGACAGGTGCTCTTCTGCAGTTTGCCCAAGACCTGAAAAAATCTCTTGGTACATACGAGCGACACGGGCTGGTGTTTCCTGCAAGCCTTCGCGATTTGCATCCTCACCAACTGCCTCGATAATCATTTTTACAGCTTCTTCAATCTTTTGTGTATCCATTCTAATTTTTCCTCTCCATTAGGTAGGTTCTCACTTGGGCTAAAAAGTATAATGAGCCCGTGATAATCCTAACTGTTTTTTTCTCTTCATTTTCTGATAATTTTTTGTCTAGAAATTCCTGCCAACTTTGGTAGTTGAGATTTCTAGAATCAGCCATCTCTTTCAAGACTTTTTCATCCGTCGCCCGACTATCCTCAAAATAAGTTAGTGTAATCTTAGTATTGGACAAAGTTTCTAGCAAGTCCAACATATCCTCCAAGGCCTTGGTTTTGATACAAGTAAAGAGGATTTCCTTCTGATAGTCCGTAAAGCGTTCTTTCAAGGTAGCCAACAAGGCCTTGATGGCATGGGGATTGTGGGCCCCATCTAAAATCATCAAGGGTTCCCTATAAATAACCTCCAAACGTCCAGGCCAGCTTGTTTCTTCCAAAGCTTGAGCCACTAAAGCATTATCTGGCAATTCTTGACCAGTCTCTTTGCAATAGCTATCTAACAAGGCCAGCGCCATCCCTGCATTCTCTATCTGGTGCAAACCAAGCAATCCTGTTTGGAAACGACCTTGTCTGACTGAGCTTGAATAATCAAAAATTTCGCCCGTCTCCACACTCTCATGATGGCTAACTTGATAATCTTCCCCATAAGCAAGCCTAGAAGCTTGTTTCGCTTTCGCAATCTGGTCGATAACCGACAAGGCTTCTGGGACAATGTGTCCTGTCACTAAAGGAACTCCTTGCTTGATAATCCCTGCTTTCTGCTCTGCTATGGCTTCCAAGCTATCCCCTAAAAGCGCTACATGGTCTAATCCGATAGTCGTGATGCCTGTTAGGATAGGTTGACAGACATTGGTACTATCCAAAAGTCCGCCCATACCAACTTCCATAATCGCCACATCGACTTGCTCAGAAGCAAAATAGTCATAAGCTATAGCAGTGATAATCTCAAATTCTGTCGTTCCTTGCAAGGCTTGAGCATGCTCTCCTTCAAGTAGTGAACGATAATCCGCCATCAAGGACTCTAATCTCGCTTCTGGGATAGATTCCCCATTAATGACAATCTGATCGGTATAATGAATCAGATAAGGAGAGCTAAAGACACCAACTCTTAGTCCCATCTTTTCCAACAGATTCTTCAAAAAGGCTATAGTAGAGCCCTTTCCATTGGTTCCACCAATATGGATAACCTTGAGTTTAAGATGAGGATTGCCACGTAAGGCTAATAGCTCCACCATCCTCTCCAGACCAAAATGCGGTTGATCTGTCCGGTAGTTTGCTATCCACTGGTTCGTTTCGTTTTTATTCATGTTATTTATATTGTTTCAAATCTAAATTTTCCGCATGGTCTGCCAGACGGATGGCTGATGCAACTTCGATTGCCATCTTGTGGCTGGCTACATCGTGCACGCGCACCACTTCCACACCTTGTCTAGCAGCAATGCTGGTCACATGAGCCGAAGCAATATCACGATTGCGGAAGCCAGCTTCAGTATCTGGATTGACTTCAAATCCATTTTCTTCCAGAATATTGATGACAAAGCGCTTACGAGAAACTCCTAAAAAGATAGGATAGTCCATTTTGTGCAATTTTCCAAGATCACGTAGGAGGATGAGATTTTCCTTTTTGGTCAAGCCAAAGCCAATCCCAGGATCCAGCATGATGTTTCCTTTCGAAATTCCTGCTTTTTCCGCTCTTGCTAGAGCACGGTCAAAGAAGGCTGTCATCAATTCTTCTACTGGTAGTTGTTCAAAGTTTGCTAAGTCTTCCTTTGTAAAAGTCTCTCCAAATCCAAAATGAGGAAATATGAGTGAACTAGGGTGCTGAGGGCGTGCCATGACTGGATTGAACATGATAACCACCTGAGCTCCAGCCCTCGCAACCACCTCTGCCATCTTCTCATCACCCATGAGGCCTGTAATGTCATTGACTATATTGGCCCCAGCTCGTAAAGCCGCTTCTGCCACCTGACTCTTCCAAGTATCTACCGAAATCCGAACATCACTTTCTTGACGAATAGCCTGAATGACTGGAACCACACGCTGGATTTCCTCTTTAATCTCAACATAGCTACTTCCAGGTCGAGTAGATTCTCCACCGATATCTAAGATAGTGGCTCCTTCAGCTATCAATTTTCTAGCCTGCTTCAAAGCTTCCTCAACAGCAAAAAACTGGCCCCCATCAGAAAAAGAATCTGGGGTGACATTGATAATTCCACAAATAGATGTTTTTGTAAGATTGTCT
>NZ_JUOS01000089.1 GCF_001075875.1 Streptococcus oralis | reverse complement strand
TGGGGTTTCTGGTTGAACTAAGGCTTCGCCTTCGTGGCCTTCTTCTTGAGTTCCTTTTGCTGTAATCTCGCCGGTGTAAGCTGGGGTTTCTGGTTGAACTAGAGACTCACCTTGGTGGCCCTCTTCTTGAGTTCCTTTGGCTGTAATCTCGCCGGTGTAAGCTGGCAATTCTGGCTGAACTAAGGATTCACCTTGGTGGCCTTCTTCTTGCGTTCCTTTGGCACTAATCTCACCCGTGTAGGCTGGCAATTCTGGCTGAACTAGGGATTCGCCTTCGTGACCTTCTTCTTGCGTTCCTTTGGCTGTAATCTCACCCGTGTAGGCTGGCAATTCTGGCTGAACCAAGGATTCGCCTTCGTGACCCTCTTCTTGCGTTCCTTTGGCACTAATCTCTCCCGTGTAGGCTGGCAATTCTGGCTGAACTAGGGATTCGCCTTGGTGGCCCTCTTCTTGAGTACCTTTGGCTGTAATCTCTCCCGTGTAGGCTGGCAATTCTGGCTGAACCAAAGATTCACCTTCATGACCTTCTTCTTGAGTTCCCTTAGCAGTCGTCATTTGCTCTGGTTGTTCTTGGAAGTCTGATGCTTTAAAGTAACCGACGTATTCGTATCCTTCGATTTGAATGACACCTTTTGCCAAGTCTTCTTGACTACTTGCTGCAATCGTTTGATTGTAGGACACTAAGATTTTATTCTCAAATGCTTGAGCTGACTGAGGGATAAAGTAACTACCACCTAGAGCTCCAATAAAGAGAAGGCCAAGCATTTTGTTGCGGTGCTTTTTAGACATCACCACAACAACCATAGACGCTGTTGCAAATCCAAGAGTTGCCAGTGCTAACTCCTTGCTTCCAGTGTTCGGCAATTGTTGAGAATTCATTTCTTTCTTTCTGTAAACAAGATAGACAACATCGTCTTGCTTTAAATCAGAAGGAAGTTCGTGATGGATCAAAGCTTTTTCTGCTTCTGTCAATTCTTGTTCAGCCAAATAACGGTAATGAACTTGGTTGGGTGTTGACACTTCGTTAGCTGAAACAGTTTCAACTAAAAAGTTATTTGCCCCCAAAAGAAATGTCCCAATAACCGCAGAACCGACACCAACCGAGAACTTCCGAATAGAGTATTTAATGACTCTCTCAAACTGCATTTTTCTAGTATTCATTTTATATCTTCCTAATATGATCTATTGGATAGTGAGCACGCGCCCCTCCAATGAGTTTTGGTCGACTTGCAAGTGCCGTCACATGAGCCTGACCAATCTCTCTTAAGACTGGCCGAATGGGTACCTGAACATGTTTGATATGCATACCGATAGCTGTATCACCAATATCCAGACCAGCATCTGCCCTGATAAATTCGACCTCCACGGGATCCTTCATATAGCGAAAGGCGGCCAACTGACCAGAACCTCCTGCATGTAAGGTCGGGAGTACACTCACAATCTCCAACTGATGTTTTATAGCTACTTCTCGTTCAACAACTAAAGCCCGATTGACATGTTCACAACCTTGAACAGCCAGGTGAATTCCCTTAGCCGCCAACAGTTCCAACATAGTCTTGACAATAAGTTCACCGATTTCCTGACTCGAATCTTTTCCGATGTGTCCTCCCAGCACTTCACTCGAAGACAAACCCAAGACAAATAGTGCTCCCTCCTGTAAAGAAGCCTTGTCTAATACATCTTCAAGTATCTGCTGTGTTTCTGTTTGAATCCGTCTTTGGTCCATATTTCACCTCGCTTTTTTTCATTCTATCATATCGTTTTTCATCAATTTTAGCAAGATTGGAAGGCATAGGAATACCATTTGCTAGGATTCAAAAACTATATGAGGGCTCTTTTTAAAAACTGATTCAAATTCATCTAGTTTCAAATATAATATAAATTATACTTTGAAAACAAAAAAAATATAATAGTTTAGTAAAATCGTTGATTTAACAACATTTACACCTAAAAGATTTGTCTGTCAATTCGATTATAAGCTACCGAAAAGCAACTTCTACCATTCTACCCCATTTCTTCTATTAAAGCTACTACTTTGCTTATTTTTTAGCCACTTTTTCGTCCTTGTAGATTTAGATAATGATTCAGAAAATTTTCATGAAATTATGCTGAAATTTTAATTTTATCCTCAAATTATAATATGTCAGTTTTTTGAATACAAACTGTATCCAATTTTTCAAAAATCTAAAATTTACAACAAAAACAGAGAAGATCTCCTTCCCTGTCTTTTTCTCTATTAAACTTTTTGGAGTCCTTGGACAGCATCATGATTGATGAGTAGTTGCCCATATTCTTGGAGGACAGAACGACTGATATCACTATCATCCGCAAATTCTCGCATACGAGCCAACAACCAAGCTGGATAAAGGCTAGGTTGATTTTCTACATCAACTAAGACTGTCAAATAGTACTGGTCATTCATCTTATAGAGTTCTGAAGTTTCCATTTGGTAGTCAACCATTTTGGCAAAAGAAACCAAACTAGCTAAATTGTCAAAACTTAAGATGTAGTAGATATACGGTTCTCTTTTTTCTTCTTCTACTTCAAGTGCTTCGTTAAGCGCTGCTTCTTCTTCCTTTTCAACCTGTTCTAAAGATTGAATAGCTTCAATATCGTCTTTAGTTTTTTCTGCCATGGTTTTCTCTAAGGTTTTCAAAAACTCATCTGGAGACATTTTAGCCAACTCATCCATATCAGGAAGATCTGCCAAATCGTCAAAATCTAAATTCTGGTCGATCTTAGATTTTGTCACAAAAACATCAACCTTATCAGGCTTTGGAGTCACTCGGAAGCTGAGCATACCTGTATCCAAAAAGCTATCTGGCATCTCTAGCTCATCCAAGATTGCATAGAAAAATTCTTCTGTTTTCTCTTGTGGAACGAGAAAGTCTGCGATTTCCATTCCACGATCCATCAAATCTTCTAAAGACATGGTGATTTTTAAAGTCGTATCACTGATTTGTTTCATTTTCATAGTTCGTAACCTCATACTTTCAGTTCTATCTATTATACAAGATTTCAAAAATTTTATCAAAAAAAATGGCGTTGGGGTATCGATTAATATCTAGTGTAGAATACTTATTACGTCATCAAACTCTTTATTATCATAGACAAAACACTATCTGATATACTTGACCTAGTTCGTGCAAGGATTAAAAGAGGATAAAGGTCTGTATCCCTCTCAAAAGTGTTCAGATTAAATATTATGCAACAAAAAGAAGACCTTACAGAGTCTTCTTTTTCTATATGGCCTACACAATAAATACTCACTCAATAAACTTGTTAGAGCATACGAAGTCAAGACAACACCGACCTAGCTTTAAAAAATTTAGAAAGAGTATCACTTACAAATCTACTGTTAGTACCTTCCCAGCTCTCACGACTTGCTCACCTGCAATGTAGACGTCATCAACATCACTGGATTTGACAGCATATACTAGGTGGGACAGCATGTTTTCTTGAGGTTGGAGATGGATTTTTCCTTGCGGTTGGATGACGAGAAAATCTGCTTGCTTGCCGACTTCCAGGCTACCAATCTCATCTTCCATTCTCAACACCTTAGCTCCTTCAATCGTCAGTGCCTTGAGGGCCGTTTCGATTGGAAATTGACTGGCATCACCGCTCTTCATTTTCTGTAAAAGGGCCGCCGTGCGTCCTTCCTCAAACATATCGAGATTATTGTTAGAAGCAACTGAGTCCGTCGCGATACCAACTGGAACACCTGCTTTTTGTAATTGAATGATTGGTGCAATTCCCGAAGCTAGTTTGAGGTTGCTGATAGGATTGTGGGCGATAGCGACTTGCGAATCTGCCAAGCGGGTAATTTCTGCTTCATTTAACTCCACACCGTGGGCAAATACAGCCTGATGATCTAAATACCCAAGTTCATCTAGAAAGGCTATTGGACGTTTGCCATAACGTTTCAGGATAATCCCTGACTCTTCTTTTGTTTCTGCCACATGAATATGAAGTGGAATATCTTCTTCTTTTGCTAGGTTCAAACTAGCCTCTAACAATTCTCGACTACAACTGTAGGGCGAATGAGGAGCCACCATAACCTTGAAATTGGGATCCTGATAGCCTTTGATTGTCCCGATGACAGCACGAGTTCTTGCTATAGTCTCATCTGTGGTCTCCATGTCTGAAGAAAAGAGAGTTGGAGAAAAATAGCAACGCATCTTGGATGCCTTGACTGCTTCATAAATCTTCTCTATCTCTACTCCATTGGGATTGTACATATCATTGAAAGTTGTCGTTCCTGACTGGAGCATTTCTGTCATCGCCTCTTTGACGGCTTTTGTAGTCATCTCTGGTGTAAATTCTGCTTCTGCTGGCCAGATATAGTCTTCTAGCCATTCGTGGAGATTGCTATCGTCACGAATCCCTCTCAAGCCTGTCATGGCAGAGTGGGTATGGCAGTTAACCAAACCAGGCATAATCCAAGCACCCTGATAGTCTATGATTTGATCTGCTTGCTTGAGAATTTCTTGATTTTCCTGACCGACATAGACGATTTGAGAATTTTCAAGAGCTAAGATACCATCCAGGTAGACATGGAAATCTTGGTCACAAGTCACGATATTTACATGCTGAAAGACTTTCATCAATAGGCTCCTTTTCTAAATTATACTCTTCGAAAATCAAATTCAAACCGCGTCAACGTCGCCTTGCCGTATATATGTTACTGACTTCGTCAGTTCTATCTACAACCTCAAAGC
>NZ_JUOS01000088.1 GCF_001075875.1 Streptococcus oralis | reverse complement strand
GTCGAATGTTTTAAAAGAAAATCCAAACGAGATTTAATCTCATAGCGAAAAGAATTTTTTTTGCGATAGGCATGATACGATTTTCGATTAGTCCATAATTTCTCTTTGAGAATTTTGGCTCCAGCTAAATCCGCATACTTATCTGAAATATTCTCTAAACTTTTTTTCGTTCCTTTTTGCCATCGAAACTTTTTTAATGTAACAGAATTAGTAGAATTAAAAATAATGTGATTATGAATGTGTCCTTTATCCATGTGAGTCGCTATGACAAATTCATGTTGTCCACCAGTTAATTCTAAAATTGTTTTACGGCCAATCTCATGAATTTCTTGCGGAGTTAAATCATCTTCAGGAGAAAATGATTGAATAATGTGATGAGCCAAAACTCGATTCGGATTT